>JAJYCW010000082.1:0-4756 GCA_021777995.1 bacterium | reverse complement strand
TCATCGCGTATGAAAATGCCGCGTTCATTGCCCTGAACACAGAGGGCGATGAGCGAACTCAATTATTGAAGAACGCAGCCGTCCTCTATGGTGGAGACCTGTTACCCACATTGTATGATGACTGGGTAGTAAGTAAGCGCCGTGAATTGCAGACATTACAGGTTCGGCTTCTTCGTCAGCTCGTCCATCAATTGTGCAGCGCAAACCTATGGGAGGAGGCCCAACACTGGTCGCGTGAGGCTGTGACAATAGACCCGCTGGATGACGAAATTCAGTTGGAGCATGTAAGAATACTGCTGTCAAGCGGGCAGGAATCTAAGGCAATTCGCCACTACCGTGAGTTTGAAAAGCATTTCACAGCTGAAATTGGGCAGCCCCTACCAACCACACTTGAGTCACTGCTTCAACAATACCATGCAGCAACGGTCCCAGTTCAAGTGGGCTCCAGTCAGGTCACCGACCATTCTAACCGGCAATCCCAACTTCCCGTTCAGCTAACACGTTTCGTCGGCAGGCACAAGGAGATAGAAGACATATCCCACCTGCTAACAGAAAACGCCGCACGTTTGGTAACCATTACGGGCATTGGCGGCGCGGGCAAAACGCGACTGGCAATTGAAGCAGCTTCCCATTTGAACCCTCAGTTTGCCGGCGGTGTTTGGTTTGTTGAATTCAGTGAACTTAATACGGAGGGGAGTCTATATTCGGCGCTCCTAAGCGCCCTGAACCTTACTGTACCTAGTCGCCCGGCGACCATTCACGAAGTGGTCGGCCAGCTGCCGACTACTCCAACGCTGCTTGTATTTGACAATCTTGAACAGGTTTTCTCGGTCATTGCCCCGGCGATTGGTGCACTGCTCACCAGTGCACCAAATATACGCATCCTCTGCACATCCCGGCAAAAGCTCAATATCGCGGGTGAATATGAAATTTCGGTGCCTCCGCTGGTTACGCCGACCTCTCACCCAGGTACACCTGACACGACGGACGTAGCGGGGATTCGCGAAATTGCAGGCGCTGAAAGCGTTCAGTTATTCGTGGATAGAGCCCGTGCTGTGAGACGAGACTTTTCAATTACCAGCGAAAACGCAGGTGCCATCGCAGAAATATGCGAAAAACTGGATGGTCTCCCACTCGCAATTGAGTTGTGCGCGGCATGGGCACAGACTCTTTCTCCCGCTCAGATGCTGGCTCAGCTTTCTAAGCGGTTCCAACTGCTGGTGAGCCGGCGTACAGACATTCCTGCGCGTCACCGCACAATGCAGGCTGCTATTGAATACAGTTACCTGCTACTGCCATTGCATCTGCAGTCCCTACTCGTAACCCTGTCTGTCTTCCGCGGTGGATGCACTCTTGAGGCGGTTCAGTTTGTCACAAGTGATCATAATAAGCTTGATGACAGTTTCGATGCACTGGAACAGATTACTGTACTGCGTGAACATTCACTCATTCTGGCAGAGACATCTAGTAACGGCTTAATGCGCTTCCGGATGCTGGAAACCGTTCGAGAGTTTGCCGCTCAGCAGGTAACAATGGCGATGGACCTGCAACTAAAACAGAGGCATTTTCATTACTACTTGCACCTCGTGGAAGCTAATGTACCGGCAGGCAGCAAAACGGTTCCGCCCCTTCAACTTCTCCATTTTGAGTATGAACATGACAATCTGCGCGCCGCACTCTCGTTTGCCAGCGCAATGGCCGCGCGTGACGACCGATATCTTCATCAGGCAGTAGCCATGACATTGGGCCTACAGTATTTCTGGGAGTTGCGCGGTTTTGCACCCGAAGGACAAAATAGGCTGGAGGAGTTACTGGACCTAGACGATAAGCGCGACCGCCCTTCACTTCAAACGGACCTGCGAGCGGCATCGTACCACTGCATTGCGGTGCTTGCGCGAGCACGAGGCGAATTTGCGAGTGCCGCCCTGTCTATTTCAAAAAGCATTGCAATATGGCGGGAGATACACGATGAACGCAGTCTTGCGACTTCTCTTCAGGTATCAGGCACGGTTGCATACTCCCGCATGGATTACGGCAGCGCAAAGGCCTGTCTTGAAGAAGCGCATGAAATTGCAATACGTATTGCGGATAATTCACTGCTGGCGAGTACAATGCTTAACCTGGGAAACATAGCGCTCGATCTTCAAGAGTGGGAGCAGGCACGCTACTACTACAATCGCAGTCTCAAGATACTTCAACGGGACGGAAATGCGATGATGGTGAGCAACGCTCTAAACAACCTGGCTCTTGTCGCCAGATACCAAGGGGATTACGAACTCGCAGAGTCGCTATTTATAGAGTCGCTTCCTGTCTCGAGATCCTTGTCGGACCGGGCTAGTATCGCCATAACAATGCTTAATCTTGGTACTGTTTACCTTTTGCAAGGTCAGCACCGTAAATCATTTCTTGCTCTTCAAGAAGCAGTGAACGTATCTGTTGAAATCGACAATCGCAGATCAACCGCATGGTGCATTAAACAGCTTGGCCACCTGGCGTGTCGACTTAGTCAGTTTCAGACGAGCGCCCGGCTGCTGGCTTACTCTGAAACATTAAAGCAGGAGCTAGGCATGTCGTTTGTACCGGCAGATCCTGAGCAGCTAGACGCCGACATGTCCATCATCAGTACAGCAATCGGTACCACCAATTTCGAAATATCGTGGCAGTCCGGAAGACGCCTGAGCCTTCGCGAGGCGGTTACTGAAGCACTCACGTTAGAAACTGTCATCGCGAATCGGTCAATTTTGTAAAAAAATCTCTAAAATAGAAACAACCAGCCAACTTTCATTACCATTTAAGACTGATTTAAGAGTGCGGGCGGATAATCTCTTTATTCAGTTGTGTAATCGGCTGAAATCAGTACAGAGAGTATCCACGATGTTGAGGAACTCATTCTGCAGAACGACCGAGATCAAACATCATTCTGCGGAGGCTGCACCCGGTTTAACGGGCTAGCTAGACGTTGTGCTCTATGCCAAATCCCTGTAACAAAACCCTTACTGCAGCCCCAGATCCCGTTAGGACATGAGGAGATACGCATGAAGAAAGACTGCTCAACAAGTGTAACTGGGCGACACGGCTTTACTCTCATCGAGTTGCTGGTTGTTATCGCTATCATTGCCATTCTTGCCGCCATTCTATTCCCGGTGTTTGCCCAGGCACGCGAAAAAGCAAGGCAGACTGTCTGTCTCTCAAACGTGAAGCAGATTGGTCTTGCAACGATGATGTACATTCAGGACTACGACGAAACCATGTTTCCGCCACAGTCGAGCGACGGTAACCCAAATCACCAAATAGTTTGGGATGGAACCTATGACTACACCAACTATCCTCACTGGACATTCAATCCTTCTACCGGCCTTTTAGGTCCTTATACAAAAAGCGGTCCGATACAGGACTGTCCGTCAGCTGCCGCCGTACCTGTGGGCACACCGCCAGTGGCGATCGCTTATGGCCTGAATATGCGGCTCTACTACACGGCAACCTTCCAGTTCCTTGGCCCGCCAACTCTTGCCGCGTTTGATCAGCCTTCTGACACGATTCTGATTGCAGATGCTGCAGGGATATATGGCAGTGGCTCCAACGTTCAGGTATATCGCAACCAGTTCCTGAATTGGCCATCAATGCGCTCGCCAGATACCCAGGGACGGCACATGGGCTTTGCCAATATCGCATGGATGGACGGACATGCCAAGGCTATGAAGGTAACGCTTCCCACTGCTGCAATCTACGGAACTCCGCCCTCGGCATTTGAACAGTACAACATTGGTGATATCACCAGGAATGGTATTACCGGCAACGCTAATGAAGACGACTACTACTTTGAGCTCGCAAAGCCAGTAAACTAGTTTAAGGCCGGGGGATAGATTCATCGTATATCCCCTCGTAGCCTCACGCATGTACGCGGAATACGAGGCGTATGGACGCACCAGTATCTATCTGTGCATTTACAGGTCACTCACATGAAAGTTACTTACTATCCAGAGGAAGACTCTCTTCGTATCATCTTCCGCAACGCGCCTATCCATGTTAGCGAGGCTGACCGCCGTGGACTTATTTTGGACTTCGATCAGCAGGGCGGAATTGTGGGGATTGAGGTGAAACCTGCCTCTAGTTTTATCGGTCGCCTGGATGGTGAGCCTTTTCTGGAGAGTGTACAGGTGACCATCGATAGCGCAGTTGGCGTGGAGAAGTAGATGCAGCTCAGAACAGTTGGCTTGCTTGGTGGAATGAGTTGGGAGAGCACAGCAGTCTATTACAGCACGATCAACCGTGCCGTACGCAGCAAATGCAGTGGGTTGACCTCCGCTCCACTCCTCCTGCACTCATTTGATTTTGCGCATATTGCCGCCCTGCAGACCCAGAATAAGTGGGATGATCTAGCTCGGCTCCTGTCCGATGCTGCACTTCAGCTTCAATCTGCAGGTGCGGCAGGGATTGCTATATGCACAAACACTATGCACAAGGTAGCCGAGAGTGTTGTGGCCCGACTTACCGTGCCACTTATCGATATTCGTGGAGTAACGGGAACAGCACTGATAAATACACAATGCAAACGTGTAGGCCTTTTAGGCACCCTCTACACCATGCAGGATGGATTCTTTCGAGATTACCTTTGTGAGCAATACGCCCTGGAAGTGGTTACTCCGTCATTACACAGTCAGCAAACAATCCATACCATTATCTTCGATGAACTATGCCAGGGCGCTGTTATTGGCTCCAGCCGGATGGCTGCACTAAGTATTATTGAGGAACTGGT
>JAJYCW010000081.1 GCA_021777995.1 bacterium | reverse complement strand
CCCACTGTGACGATCACTTGGAGATACAGGCACCGCAACCGGCGGTTCTTGAACGCATGCGTGGTTAATTGGGCAATAATCCGCCAGAACGATAGTGAAGTTGTCCCGTGCTTCGGTGTTCAGAACCGCTTCAACTAACTGATTTACAGCCATTTCAGTAGATGCATGCTTGCTAACGATGGCCGCAATATCCTGATCAGACAGCTCTGTTGTAACGCCGTCCGAGCACAACAGCAGCCGATCACCGTCGATAAGTGCTTGCGAGACAATATCCGTATCAACCTGCTCGGAGACGCCAATCGCCCGGGTGATTACATTTCTGTAGCGGCTACGCTCTGCCTCGTCACGGGTTAACCTTCCCTCCAGCATCTCATCCCACACAACAGAGTGGTCTTTGGTGAGCAACCGGATGTTACTTCCGTGTAGTAGGTAGCAACGACTATCCCCAACGTTTGCTATAGTCGCCGAATTACCGCTTATTACGGCGCACACGGCAGTAGCACCCATTTCAGCAAGGCGACCTCCCGCCTCCCGCCTCTGGCGCACTGCTGTATTAGCTGCAGCCGCTGCATCTAATAGTACACCTTCAACCGGTGCATTGGGACAATCACTCAAGGATGCCAATATTGTTGAGGAAATCACCTGTACGGTAACACTCGAGGCCACATCGCCCCCGCCGCCACCGCCCATGCCATCAGACACAATAAGTATGCAGTCAATTGGTGGGGCGCAATCTGGAGGAACAACCACCGCGCAACTGTCTTCGTTGACCCGGCGTTTTTTACCTGGATGAGATTTGAATGCACACTGAAGCTGATTCTCTAAGGATATGTTGTTCACTGCCTTTTACCACCTCGAAGGTGTAGGCTGACAAACACAGCGGAAAGAAAAAGGAATGCTATTACATTGAGGTAACGAAATAGGCCCAGAACTAGACTCCTTCGCTATCAAATCGCAGCATGATGTCCCCCACCTTAAGGATACAACCATTGGGAACTAGTGCTGCATTCATATCCAGTATCGGCACGCCGTCTATTGCAATGTGTGCCTCTTGATCAAGTTTCTCAATTGTAGTGGAGTCCGGTTGTTTGCGAAGCAGGGCATGGCGCATACAGACAGAACGACTTGGCAGGACGATATCGCAGGTAGGACTGCGGCCTATAACATTCTCCGAAGCCAAATAAAACCGCTCAGCAGCTCTTGATTCGCCCCACGTTACAAGCGAAGCTGTAGCGGGACGCATTATACGCGACGGGGGTAAGGGGCCAGAACCAACACTGGCAACGTCTGCTGCGGCTCCGCCAAAAGCGCCCACAATCTTAAGGTTGGTACCTTGCTCCTCCGCAGGTGTTGCGCAATAACGTAGGGAGGTGTTGCCAATAGTGATCACATCTCCAAAAGTTATTGGCACCTTGCTTACCGGGGCACCATTAAGCCGCGTACCATTGAGGCTGCCAAGGTCCTCTAAATAAACCTGTTGATCTACTCCAACAGTAATGGTGGCATGTGACCGCGAAACCTGTGTGTCATCTGCTAAAACGATGTCATTACCAGCAGAGCGCGACCGGCCGATACGAAGTCCGGCGTGGGTCACCGCAACTCGCTGTTCCTCGCCGCCAGACTCAGGAAATACAACGAAACCGCGTGCACCATCGAACAGGCGCGTTTGCCGCATAAAACCTGCAGCTACAGTATGCTGCTCGTCTGGTACCGGTAAGGTAGCTGCACGGGGCGTCTCATTACTGAACCTGCAACTGATCTCCACAGCGTCCTTGGTTGTCCCCTCTACACCCTGTAACGGTACCACATTCGTTTGGACCGTTACCGATAGTCCGTTCTTAAGACGGTAGCCCTCTTGAACAATAAAGTCATTAATTGCAACCTGCAGATCCGGTTCATTTAGGAACATTGCCAACGCCGAGAGTTCTTCCGTATTTGCCATGTTAAGCGTTACCGTAACTTGATTTGGAACATATATATTGCCGTCGAGCCCCTCACGCCTAGCCGATTCCATGGTGGCAATTACACGGCGCAAAACGTCGCGCGGCCCGGCTGGTTGCATTGTCCCAAAAAGCCGCTCGAACCATGTCCCAAAATTACGATTGAATTTTTCTACAATGTCCATAATGCAGGGTCACATTCTCCTGTCGCTAAATAGAGTCGGCAGATTTGAGCACCGTGCAACTCGCATTTCACGGTGCCCAAACTTCAACTGCTTGGTTGCAACGACACTGAACATGAGTCCTGATCAAATCAGTATCGTTTAAACACTTTAAAGAATTTTTTCTTTTGTTATTGCGCGATACACAGCACTTAAAACCCATAGGAACGCCGCAATAATAGCAATGGAAACCAAAAGATGAACAATGGTAAACGCTGTTTGAACAATGATATTCCAGAGTACAACGGCAATCACTAAAGCAATGATGATGTTAAGTACGGTTTTCATACCTGCACCTCCCTTAAACAGTTGCCTGTTCATAGACCTCTGTGCGTTAAGACGTTAGCCGGGTAACAATGGTTTCATCGCTGGTACACGGGGTGGTTAAAATTGCGGGCCAATCCGCGAAATTCGGGCTGTTTTCGCCATGCTATACGATTGATCCACACTGGTTTTCGCGGTAGAATTAATCATGGTACTTTGCAATGCAAAGTGAAAGGATTGCCTTATGGCAGTGAGCGAACCAACCCAGCATAAGTGGGAGGCAGAGGCCCAGGAAAACCTCCGATTTATTCGTGAACTCATGGATCGGCCAACCCGTCACTCCACGTTTTCTGGCTTGTCAGGAGTTGTGGCAGGATGCACCGCGTTGGCAGGCTGTGCGCTGACCTACAGGATTACTTTGGTTGACGCGGAAATACGCCGATCGGGTTTTCAATTTGTCATTGTTTGGGCGGCTGTGGTTTTTATAGCACTCATTGCCGATTTCCTCATTACCAAACGTCCCGCAGCACGAGTAGGTAAGGTCTTACTTTCTCGTCTGGGTCACCAAATGTTCCTCGCTGCAGTGCCCGCGCTATTTACCGGAGGTCTTCTAACGTTATTTTTCTGGCAACATCAACTACTACCGTGGATATATCCGGTCTGGATGCTGACGTACGGTTGTGCGGTCTGCTCAGTCGCTGCATTCTCACCCGCCCATGTACGCTTACTTGGCTGCGCCTTCTTGGCATTTGGAGTAGTTGCTTTGGTCATGCCCCGTTACGGACTTCTGTTTACTGCTCTTAGTTTTGGCTTAGGGCACATTACATACGGGATATTGGTGAGCCCCGGAGCTGACGAAGAATGATGGAACATGAAACCGAGATGGGCGAAACAGGTGCATCGGAACTAGCTGCAGCTCTAACCGCTGTCGGTAGCCTGGACGAGGTGATTCACCAAAAAGTTCGACTGGCGTTGATGTCTACGCTCATATCGGTCGGAGAATCCGATTTTACGCAACTGCGGGATCTGATATCGCTATCGGATGGAAACCTGTCGACTCATCTCGCACTTCTGGAGGATAGAGGCTACGTTGTTTCCACGAAATCCGTTGTGAAGCGCAAACCCAAGACTCGGTACAAAGCCACAGTCGTTGGACGCGAGGCATTTCGTGAGTACGTCCGGAACCTCGAAATCATTTTGGGCATCGCGTCTGGTGTCGACGAACGAACAACGGGGTACTCCGTGATTTCGCTGCTGGAGGTACCAACGTGAGCATACCGCTCTATAAGAGCCCAAGGGCGAACAAATGCGCGTGTCCGGACAATGTACAAGCGGACGGATGTTCGCGATCGTTGTGCCCCTATGTTTATGTATCTAATCTTTGCGTCCGCTCACACACTATGCGCAAGAACAAGAATGTGCGCAACTTATTAGAGTGCCATTCAGTGCTAGAGTACAGACTTGCCGCGTTATTTCGGCTCTAACCTCCGGTTTTGTATAGTGTGATAGTTGGCATTATGTACAGGACGTCATCAGGAATGATGGATCCAATTGGCGGCGCCCCCCAAACTTTACCTGGTCCAAACGTCTTTAGTGGAACACCTGCAAGCGCGTGGATGAATCTCAGTGGCCGCTTCTGATTCAGCCTCAATGGGTGCATGGTCTCAAAATTACTAAGGGCTACAATTGCCGGAGGCGGCATGAGAACCGACCTACTCCACGGTTGCAAAGGTATGCGCAGTACATAACTTGTTGATTCCTGAACAGAGAGGCTGCTACGCACCTGAGGATCAACTGCGCCGAAGGCTGGCACCAACGATGGTGAGAAGAACCAAGGCGTCTCGGCAAAAGCAATCGCTTTGCCCTTAGGGATGTGGGTCTGAATATACCTCGCCGCACGTTCCTGGGCGGGCACCGTCCTCATGAGCTTCAGTAGGGACAGTGTATAGGTGGTCGTTAAACCGAGACATACAGCTGTTACTATCCCGGTAATCACTGCACGCTTTCCCCACGACACTTGAAATAGTGTGCCGCAGATCAGTGCTAATGGAGGAAATATCGGTATCATGTAGCGGGCAAAACGCACCGCAGAAAGTGACGTTAGCAGAAACGTTACTATAAGGGTTAGAAGCAGGATGCGGTCATATCTGTTTCTACGCGCAAGGGTGAAAGCAACTGCGCCCAAGCCGGCAATCTCGAGCGGAATACCTAAGGCCCATGGCAGTGAGACCACCAGGTGATACCACCACCCTGGGCCCGTGTTTACAAACAGTAATCCGTGTCCCTCACGAGAATGGACAAATAGCTCATACCTTAGGCCAGATTGTGCGTTTCCTGGAACTCCAAACCAGAACTCATGCGTGTGCAACACTGCTCCAGGACATCCCACAACGAATGCAGCGACTGTGGCGAAGAGGTAAACTCCAAATTTTCGCACTAAATTGCTCGACCTGTGATGGACTGCAATCACGTAGATGGGTGCAATACCCACCATGCCAAGATTGTATTTTGTTGCCGCAGCAAATCCGGTACTAACTGCCGCGAATAATAGCACTGCAGTGCTATTATTCTCCACCATCATTACTGCGGCAAGTAAGGCACACGACACGAAAAAAGTGGCAGGAACATCCACAGTAAGGAATTGTGAATGCACAACCCAGAGGGGAGTTATTGCGGTAAGCACAGCCGCAATTAGTCCAGCGCGGTTTCCATAGGCAATCCTTCCAGCGGCAAATATTACGGGTATTGTGAGCACACCCATTGCTGCAGTAACTAACCGGCCACAAAGAAAGAGTGCACTGTTATGAGCCGCTGAACCTGCTAACCCAGAGCCGGAGGCTACTGGGGGAACAAAGTGATATGCCTTGCCGGCAGCCATGGCAAACGATACGAGATAAAAGTAAAGTGCCCCATAGTTGTAATATTTAATGTCTAAATGGCCACGGCCCAGGTTGATTGATTTCGCTACCGCCATGTTGACGGTTTCATCGGGGTGAAAGGTAGAAAACGGGTGGTACGCATCAGGTAATGCCCATTCGATGCCCGCCAGCCTTAGAACCGTACCAACTACAATAACGAGGGTCAAAAGAAGTAGTACGTTGCGGTTAGTACCAAAAAGATCGCTTAGCAGATTTATAAAGGGCCGCTTTATTTCCGTAGGTACAGTACTTTCAGATTCGTGAACCATACCTATTTTCCCTGCTTGATGATTGTGGGTGGTACATGTTTTGCAACCGGTGAGAACCAAAAAAACCAGGCAACAAATCCCATTGCACCAAACAGGGCTAGAACACGGAGCCTGAATTTTAGCTGATTACGGCGGCGTATTACCTGCACACTCTGAGGATTGTGAACCAACCTCGCCTCGCTTCATACCGTATTAGGCAAATACCCGACAAAACCGTCGTGACCTCGATTATACCCGCTAAAAAGCGGTACAATACTACCTAATCTGCCAAGCTAGCTCGCCTATCTCAACTCGTGCCACTTCACGGTAACCCGACGAGGTTAAGCGGAATGAGCTTTCAATACTGATACTGAGGTCAATTTTTGCAGCAAATTTCGGGTAATCCAACTGCTCCACGACTTGCTGTCCTGGTGTCCGGACATGCACGCGGTTCGAATTTACAGGCCCTCATTGATGCACATGCCGCGGGTGAGCTTTTAACCTCCGTGGTTCTTGTGATCGGTACCCACTCTGAGAGTGCAGCACTTGAGCGCGCGCGCTGTAAAGGGATCGACACTCTTGTGATTTCTCCCATGAAGCCAGGAAGAACTGAAACCGAGTACGGAGATACCCTGCTGCAAGCATTATCAAGAAGAAACGTAGACGGTGTCTGCTTGCTTGGGTACATGCGTCGACTACCACTGACCATCGTGGCACAGTTTAGGAACAGAATTCTTAATATTCATCCTTCGCTGTTACCACTTTTTGGCGGGCAAGGGATGTATGGCCTCAATGTTCATGCTGCAGTGATTGACGCGGGGGTTAAAGTAACGGGAGCCACTGTTCACCTTGTGGATGAAGATTATGACACTGGCCCGATCGTCGTCCAACAGGTCGTTGCAGTTAACGATGATGACACGCCGGAAACGCTTGCCAAACGCGTGTTGGAGTGCGAGCACAAGGCTATTGTGGAAGCAGTGCGCCTTGTAATGGAGACTGGAATTGAGGTCGTAGGTAGGAGGGTTATCACCAAACCCACCACAACTTCGCAGGAGCATGCCCCTTGAACCGTGAATCAACTGCAAATAGAGGAAGCTGGATCTGGCCAATCACTGTTTGTGCGGCCGCTATGGTTATTTGTTTGAGCATCTTCACAGTTGGTACACACGCTCAAGGCAAAGCACTCAACTCAGAGCCACTAAAGCGATCCGATATAGCGATGGTAAATCTGGATGCTGCCTATAGTGCGTCATCATATCCAGCGCAGTTAAGTCAATATCGTAATACCGTTACTGCGGACCTAGTTAAGCAGATTAATGATGTAGCAAATGCCCAATATCTGTCGAAAATCGAGTTGGGCCAATACCTGCAGTTGCTTACTAAAAGCTCGCGAACACCCGATGAAGATAAGCAGCTGACTGATCTAAAACAGGCCAACAGTGATAGATCCACACAATTAGCGACCCTTCAGGCGAAACCCGAGAGCGCATTATCTCCCGCTGATACTGCAGAATTGAAGCTGCTGGAGGCGCGCTCGGCGAGGTTGCAGCAGTTACTTCAATCGATTGATGACCGCCTACAGCGGGATGCACGCGACCGCATTGCGGCCGAAGAGACAAGGCAGAAGCAGCAGGTGGTAACCATTGTTCAGTCGGTGGCGAAAGCAGCGGGATACCACGAAGTCTGGGCTCAACAGGATCTTGTCTACTGTGAAAATGACATCACACCGCTAGTCATAAAAAAACTTCCGCATTAAGATCCAGAGGATTGTGACCATGTGGCCGCCGCGTGCAACATCCGAATTCTTAGCGAACAATAGCTCAACGATCATTCGACATTGGCGTGCAGACGCAAAATCGCAGCTTTGGCATCTTCAACGTGAAGAGTTTGATAGAGGCGGTGAACTGCGCAAATTTGTGCGCACTATCTTAGCTACGCTCGTTAGCTATTTCGATACCATTATTTTCGACGATGATAGTGTTGCCGCTGAGTCACCTGACAGTTCTCTGGCCACTTTGAGCCTACTAAAGACTGTAGCACCCACACCTGGAAAAGACGTCACGTGGCCAGATTTGATGTGCGCTGTGGACCTGCTTGAAACAAATATCGTGCGATCCCTTGAGAGCGCTAAAGCTGATAAAGTCTCCATCGAGCTCGTTCACGGTTGTATTTCACGCTATATGTGCCATTGTGCCGCCAAATTTATAGACGTGCAGCAGCACGAGTTAAACGAGAGGCTTGAAAAAGCACTTGTTACAAAGCACCTCACGGGTCGGTTTCTTGCAAACGTATCACATGATCTGCGAACACCGCTTACTGCAGTTTTAGGTTTTACAGAACTTCTTCAAGAAGATACCTATGGCCCTTTGAACGAGGCACAGCGGCAGGCAGTCGAGCATATCGTAAACTCCGGGCAAAATCTACTTGAGACTATCAACAACCTCATTGACCTTTTTCAGTTGCGTGAAGGTCAGCTGAAGCCAGTACTGCGACCTTGTGAAATTACGGTTCTAATTCGCGATCTTGTGCAGATCACGGCTCCGCTTGCTGAACGCCACCATGTCTCGGTAGAGACTCAAATTGATACCGATCCGCCTGTAATCATTCTGGATGAAACCATCGTTCGGCACATTGTCTACAATCTGCTTACCACCATCATACGCGCTGCTCCAGGGGGTGGTACGGTTGGTATCACGGCTACTACCTCTCCCACCGTTTTCACGCTAACCCTTACCGAAAACTCGCTCCTCCTGCCTTCGGGTGTAGCAATGCAACTATTAGATGCATACACGCGACGCGAAAATGAGCCGCTAATCGGAACAGACGGCTGGGGAACAGGACTTTCGTTGGTACAGAGATACGTTGAAGTACACCTTGGGCAAATGCAGATTATGCCGGTGGATGGCGGTGGCGTTGAGTTTGTGGTTACACTGCCAACTCGAACATCTGCGCCGCCGGGCTAAAGTGCGCCCAAATAGCCCTTCGTGAGGTACAATAATACCCTGCCTGCAAATTGAGCCATCGTGTTTTTAATTGGCTTGTGTGCAGAACGACGCAGCCATTAAAGTGGATGGATTTATGCAGCATGATCGATAGAGAAATGAAGGTGTTTGCCGGGCCGGGCAATGCCGAATTAGCGTTGGCAGTAACCCAGTGGTTGGGTGTTCCCCTTGGTAAGATGTTCTACTCACAGTTTGCCGATGGCGAAAGCTACGTGCGGTTCGAAGAGAGCGTTCGCGGGGCTGATGTGTATTTCATACAGCCAACATGTCCTCCAGTCGATACCAACCTGGTAGTCCTACTAGAGGCGCTTGATGCGTTAAGGCGCGCCTCAGCCGGTCGAATTACCGCTGTAGTGCCCTACTATGGCTATGCTCGTCAAGAGAAAAAAACTCTTCCACGGGAAGCGATCACGGCACGGCTAGTAGCCGACATGCTTACTATGGCAGGTGCCAATCGCGTTATGTGCCTGGATTTACACGCAGACGCGATTCAGGGCTTTTTTGAAGTGCCTGTTGACCACCTTACAGCGATTAACCTCTTCATTGATTATTTCAGTGCAAAGATGCAGAACGGCCTGCAGAATGTGGTGGTAGTCTCACCGGACGAAGGGCGCGTAAAGAAAGTGCGCAAAGTGATACATGCCTTGGGTGCACCGCTCGCCGTAGGATACAAACATCATCCCGAACATCAAGAGACGGAGGTAACTCATCTCGCTGGTGATGTTAAGGATCGTGTTCCAATTATTGTCGAGGATATGATCACCACGGGAGGAAGCATAGTACAGGCCGTGGATGCACTATTAGCACATGGCTGTAAACCAGAGATCTATATCGCGGCGACACACGGTATACTAGCCGGCAATGCCGTGGAGCGACTTTGTGGGCGGTCTGAAATAAGTGAGATCGTTATTACCGATTCGGTACCACTTAAGCCAGAACGCCGCCACCCCAAAATAAAAGTGCTTTCGGTAGCCCCACTGTTCGGTGAAGCCATCAGTCGTTCGAACAGTCATGAATCGGTGTCTTCACTCTTCGACTAGCGCCTCATTGCTGGGAACCTGGTTAATTCTATGTGCGAGAAAGGCTGCACCAAAGCCGTTGTCGATGTTCACTACGCCAACACCGGATGCGCATGAGTTTAACATTGTTAGCAGGGCAGATATACCGTTGAGACTTGCGCCGTAGCCTACACTGGTCGGTACGGCTATTACCGGTCGTGCCACCAGTCCTCCTACCACGGATGCGAGTGCCCCCTCCATTCCTGCCACAACAACCACAACATTTGCGCGCATCAGTGTATCGTGACGGCTCAAAAGCCGATGCAGACCTGCTACGCCCACGTCATAAAGACGCTCAACAGGGCTACCCAATTCTGCAAGGGTAACAGCTGCCTCCTCTGCTACTGGAATGTCAGCCGTCCCGGCAGAAACCACAAGTACAGTCCCCACGCAAGAGCCAGGCACTCCGGTTTGATAAACTGGAGGAGCAAGTTCGCCCGCCACCGAGATTACGCGTGCTGCCTCGTGATAGGTTGTATTCGGTATTCGCCTTGCAACAATTTCCGCTGTAACGGCAGAGGCTCTCGTTGCCAGCGCTTTGTGACTCTGCCTGATTAGCTTTTCAAGTATGGCGACAATCTGTTCGTCTGTTTTTCCAGGGCAATATACAACCTCCGGAATGCCTTGTCGCAGTGCACGGTGATGGTCAACTCGCGCAAATCCAAGATCTTCGAATGGGAGTACTTTCAGAGATTGAAGAGCCGAGTCAATCGAGGTATCTCCTTCTTTAACCGATTCCAATATCCGCCGTATTCGTTCGCTGTCCATTACAGTCCTAGTCTATAGGTAGCCATGCTTGCAGCCTAGCAGTTGCTACGGTTGCAAGCATGGTATTTTGACCTAAACCAATTGTCACCCAGCCATTCCACGCTATCCGGTGGCCAGCCGAGCACTTACAACAGTACGGATTACCGCACTTATGGCATGCCTCCAGGCATGACAGTTGCCATTTTAACTGCTCCTTTTGGAGGCGTAAAGGTAAACAGAGAAGCAGGCAGTGATTTAGGAAAAGAAACGGATGTAAAAAGGGCTTTCATCGACATATTCATTTTCCCATAGTTCATCACCATGGTAACCCCCTTTACCAGATAGGAAGAACGGGCAATATAAACCGTGACGATCTGGTTGGCCATTTTCGAACGGGTGGCTATTGCCCAGCACGGGATGTTGTCAAAGCTAACCATTTTCGCAGGACCTACAACAGTAGCTTCCATCTTCTTCAATCCACTAGCGGACATAAGCGACTGCGACGGGCTCTGCATCGGTCCTCCACCCACGCCTGGCTTGTTTTCCGGAAAAACCGAGTACTGGTTCATTGCCGGACGGTACATGTACAAATACTTCCCAGTTGCGACCATGAGGGTATTTGCATTTTGACCTACCTTGGCTGCCATTGGGCCAGGAAGCATTGTGGTTTCCACCCGATATTTCTTCCCGCCGCTCTGATAAATGACTGCTTTCGTGCCGATGGTGCCCATAGGCCCGAGTGTCATATGCATGTCCATCACGGCCTTTACCGCGGACTTATTGGCATACACATGTGCGGTGCGCTCCAGTATCACTTTTGGAGACTGTGCAAATGATGCCTGGCCAATGGCTGCCGAGAAAATAGTCGTCAACGCAATTGTTGTAGTTAATTTCAATTTTGATCTCCCAGAAGTATTCAAACAGGTGGGCGAACACGAGTAAAAGGCTTCAACCGGACCTTCCACTCATCAATAATAGCACACTGAGCGCAACGGACATTGTACTGACCAAAATAAAGGGCGCCAAGAGATGCATCGACAACGGCTTTATACAACGCCGAGGTATTTACCCACCAAAACTGCGAGGTATAGTCATGTTCAACGAGCCTCAAGGGGAATAATATGAGCAATCTGTCGAAGATTGTCATTCATCTTCCCCGAGCGATACCCTTCCAGGTCAAGCGTCACGTACGTGTATCCGGCCGCACGGAATCTGGCTGTGATTTCATCTCTTAGTTCGAGGGCACGAACAAGATCTTTGGGCTCAACTTCTATTCGTGCTACGGTATCGTGGTGACGCACACGGAACTGACGAAAGCCCAGCGAACGAAGCACCTGCTCGCACTTATCCAGGCGAGAAAGAAGGTCGTGCGTGATAGTAGTTCCGTAAGGAAAACGGGAACTCAGGCATGCAAAAGATGGTTTGTCCCAGTTTGGCAGTTGAAGATAGAGAGCTAACTCTCTAATGTCGGCTTTCGTTAGTCCCGCCTCGCGCAACGGGCTGCGCACCCCTAGTTCTGCAGCGGCTGCCATTCCAGGGCGATGATCCCCAGGTTTACCGTCGTCAGCATGGGAACCATCCGCAATCCACTTTATTCCAATCGCGTCGGCCTCAGTGCGAAGTTTTGCGAAAAGCTCACTCTTGCAATGGTAGCAACGATCCGGGTTGTTAATCGCAAAGTGCGGGTTTGCCAATTCGTGGGTTGTAGTGCGAATAACGGTTACCCCCATTTTGTTAGCAACCTCCAGGGCCAAATCTACCTCGCCCTGAGGAAAAGCCTCGGAGTCCCCGGTTACCGCTACTGCCCTATTACCCAAAACGTCATGGGCAACTTTCAAGAGTAGAGTGCTGTCAACACCTCCTGAATACCCGACCACCAACTCGCCTATTTCCGCAAGGATATGCTTAAGTCGAAGGTACTTTGCCTCAACCTCAGCAGAGAGTGTAATGGCCGCGCCCGCAAGAGAAGTCATAGTTTATACTCCCAACCTGTACCGTGTGTACGTCCCTATTTTACCTGCAGAACCAGATCTCATACGCTCTCGTATTGCAGAGTCTCGCTAAATCGTAATCGCCGTGCATATAGGGTTAACAGTCGTGCATCATCGCGCTCGAATTCGCGGTAATCACACGTGGTCAACTCAAGTACTCCTAGTGTCTGCCGCGCAGCGCGTATTGGCACAGCTATATAGGAGGCGGGCTGTTCTCGCAACATCCAAATATGGGCACCTGAACGGGGATCACTCATGACATCGGCCAGTGTGAGTGACTGTCCACGGCGAGCAACCCATCCTGTAAGCCCTGCTCCAACGGGTATTTCACGATCCGGTTGGGCAGATGCTCTAAATCCAACGCATGAAGCTAAATGCAGGACGTCCTCATTCTGCACGTAGAGGGCACAGGTGGAAGCACGGACCATCTCCAGGGTAAGTGCAACCAGTTGTTCGGCAGATGCTGCTGTCTTCATTGCGTCGCCAAGGGCTGTAGTCACGCGGCGAAAATATCGACGCATCTCATTAGAACGCTGCCGAACAAGGCGATAAAGCCGTGCATTATAGATCGCAGCACCGGCTTGATTAGCGATTGTATAAAGCAGTTCCATTTCGGCAACCGTGAAATGCCTTCTTTGTCGTGAGGTAACCCCAAGAACACCTAGCGTTACCTCCCCCATCTGCAGCGGTACTAGAAGTGCTGACACTGCTCCCCTGTGATTTAATGGAAACGAGGAATTACGTGCATCGGCAACAACATCGGCAACCGCCTGTGGCGTTTGCCACTCGTATACCCACCCAATGAGTCCATGATCTGCAGTCACCTTCTCGCCTGGGTCGAATGGTGTGTTCATTCCCACCTGAGCGGCACAGTAGAGGTGTGGGTCCTGATCCGCCAGGACAAAGGCACAAACACCGTCGCATCGAAATAGATCACGTACCCGCAGAACCGTAGAATTAAGGTTTCGCACGGTGTTCAATGAGCTACCCAGCAGATTCGAAAGCGAGTAGAGCGCACTAGTCTCCTCTGCCTGCCTTCGCGCGTCCTCGTAAAGCAGTGCATTCTCAATAGCGATGCCTGCATGAACGCCTGCTGCCTGAAGCGTCTTAAGGTCATCATCTTGATAGAGGTTGCGTTGTTGACTGCAAACTACAAGCATACCCAACGGTTCGTTGCGCCCTTGAACAGGTACCGCCATAAGCGAACCTGCAGAAATTCCTGAAAAGTCTTCGACTTCAGGATAACTGTCCAGTTCTGAAGTGGAAAGTACATCGCCAGAGATGAGTAGTGACTCTACGATTTTACTGTCGGCAGACAACATGGTTTCGCATTGCACGTCTGTTAGCCCCGCAGCCGAAGCAATGTAGAGGTGAGTACGCTCATCGTTCATCAAGAATAGCGAAACCGAACAACTGTCAATGTTTACGGCGGTAGCTTTAACAACCCGGTCTAATACTGCCTGCACGTTGATCAGTGCCTCAGAGGTAGCCATGGATCCATACAGTACTTGCAGTTCTCTATTACGTGCAAACAGGTTACGCGTAGCCGTATTTTTCTGGAATCCGGTCTCGTAAAGGTCCGCCATCAACTGAAGCATTTCCAGGTCGTCCTGCCCAAACGCTTTTCGCGAGGTATCCCCGGGACGATTGAGCGCAGCCAGTACACCAATGACTGTATTACCGGATCTTAGGGGTACAACAACCCCTGAGGAGATCGAGTTCTGTGCACGGTCATCGAACTGTAGTGGCTCATGTTCGCTGTCGAAAAGCCCGCCCGTTAGGCGTAGACGCTCGCCCTCGAACAACCGTGGCTCACCAGAACGATAAACTGCACTAAGGGGAGAACTGTCCAGGTTAACACGCAGGCCCACCAGAAATTGCGCAAGGTCACCAGAAGCTGCCGCATAGTCCAAGGCGTCGCAATCATCAGGCTTTGTACACAAAATACAGGTCGAAGCGCCTGTCAACCTGCGAGATTCCTCGGCTAGTTTGGTAGTGAATTCTTGGAAGGAGACCCCGTTATTGGACAGGTTGAGAAGAGACTGAATGGAATTACGCAACAGACTGGAGCGCCCCATAGCTATTCGTCTCCAAATACAGATTACAGCGATAACCTAATAATACCATTCAACGACAGCAAGTGGCAAATTTCGCAGTAGAAATCAGTGCGTTCTTCCACAACATCTGGGCCCCATTCTTGCCTAAATCACAAGTAGCGCCCTTGTGCTGCCCTCAGCGTGTTACGTAGCAGCATAGCGATGGTCATGGGGCCTACTCCGCCCGGTACAGGTGTGATCCATGCCGCACGCGCACTTGCACTTTCGTACTCAACATCGCCGACATCTTTTGACCGTCCTTCAACTCTGTTGTAACCGGCATCAATAACGACGGCGCCTGGTTTAATCATGGCGCCTGTTATAAGCTCCGGTCGTCCTACGGCGGCAACAACTATATCCGCACGAGAGACCTCATCCGCAAGATCCACCGTACGGGAGTGGCAGATGCTAACCGTCGCATTGCGGTTAAGCAACATCATGGCGACTGGTTTTCCCAGGATGATACTTCGACCAACTACTACTACGCGCTTACCCTGAATTTGGACGTCGTATCTGTCCAGCAGTTCGACAATACCCGCTGGTGTGCATGAGGCAAAGGCTGGTTCGCCATTTATCAACCCTCCAAGACTACTTCGGCTGATGCCATCAACGTCCTTCTCTGCGGATACGCAGTCCAAAACCGCCGGTTCGTGAATATGAGAGGGCAGTGGATGCTGCACTAGAATCCCGGTCACCTCACTACTATCGTTGAGGCCTTGCACCAGGGCTATAGCCTCTTCCTGACTGCAAGATGCAGGAAGTCTATGAACACTAGATTGCATACCCACCCAACTACAGGCTTTCTGCTTCATACCCACGTAAGTATGAGAGGCTGGATCGTCACCAATGAGAACGGCAGCAAGGTGGGGCACGCGTGCCCCCGTAGACACTAACGCTTTTACCTCGGCAGCAACCTCTTGCCGAATAATCTTTGCAGTTGCAGTACCGTCAAGTATCCTTGCTCGCTCACTCATATATACTCCTGTTGGTGCCCACGCGCTACGCAGGTTATCGGTGAAATAGTGAGCGGATTATACCCGTTTACTTAACATGGCTGTTTCAGTAAGGCCGAAGTGCCCGTACTTACTTGCGGTACCGTGGTTTGCAACTGCGCGTGGGGAAGTATAATTAACGCATGATGAAAATATTCAGGATCGCATTTTTAGCGGCCGCAGCGTTATTGCCGGCACTTACTTCCCGGGCGCAAACACTCGCACAGTTCTCTTTAAAGCTTAATGGACCAGCAAAAGGGGTTAGTGTTGCTGGCTCATTCAATGGATGGAGCCCCACTGCCAATCCCATGCATGAGCAGGCTGGTACCAACCAGTGGACACTTAAACTACCACTTGCACCGGGTGAATACACCTTCAAATATGTCATTAACGGAACTCAGTGGGTGAATGCCCCGGGATTGCCTCTACAAAGTGATGGCAATGGTAACACCAACAGTGTGATGTTTGTACTGCCATCAGACTATGCCAAATACCCAGATGCATTGCACGATGATTCTATTACACCAGATGGTGTAACGCACAAGCCAAATGCGCCATTTGTTACGAGAGTGAGCCGTTCTGCAATCCGTTTTACGCTGAAAACCCGAGCAGGCGACGTTGCAAAATGCCTCTTTCTCCAGCCTGGCAGACCGGCGATTGCAATGCATATTGCCATGTCGAATGCCATCCACGATACCTGGGAGGTGAACATACCTGCGAGGCCTGATATCATTCGCTATGCGTTTTTGCTGGAGGATGGCCCAAATCCAATGCGACTAGACGCGGACGGGCTGGAGGCGGCCACTGGTACAACGCATTACTTTGAGGTTCATACAGATAGTTTCCCGCCGTTTGTGACACCAGAATGGCCAACGAGCGCTGTGTTCTATCAAATCTTCCCCGACCGATTTGCCGACGGCAATCCGGATAAGGTCGAACCACATATGCGCCCGTTCGGCTCAAAACCGGATTTTACCCATTGGCAGGGCGGTGATATTAAAGGCATTGAACAGCATTGGTGGTACCTTAAAACGCTCGGTATCAATGCAATCTATTTCAATCCGATCTTCGAGGCAAAAACGTACCATGGATATGACACGACCAACTATTTGAAAGTTGATCCGCATTTTGGTACTAACGCTCAACTCAAACAGCTGGTAAGTCGCGCTCACGGCGATGGCTGGCACGTTATCCTTGACGGAGTATTCAATCATACGGGAGTCGATTTCCCGCCGTTCAAAAGCTTATTAACACTTGGAGCGGCGTCACCCTACAAAAGCTGGTATTTTATCCACCACTTCCCTCTGCATGTACGCAATGGTGAAAGCGGATACACTGCCTGGTTCAATTCTCCTTCGCTGCCGAAATTGGATGTCGACAGCCCTCCCGTTCGAAGTTACCTTTTTCACGTCATTCGATACTGGATGAAATACGCCGGCATTGACGGCTGGCGACTGGATGCGGCAGACCAGGTTGATCCAGCATTCTGGCGAGTCTTCCGCAAGGTGGTGAAGCGGCAAAACCCTCATGCGTACCTTGTCGGTGAGATTTGGGGAAATGCCGCGTCATGGCTACAGGGCGATGAGTTTGACTCTGTGATGAACTATAGATGGCGCCAAGCCGTTCTAGACTTCTTCGCCAATTCTAGCACCACCCCATCGCAGTTCAGCGCTGCCTTAAACAGAATTGAAGAAGATTACCCTCCGGCCGCGGATCGCGTCATGTTTAACATTTTAGATAGCCATGACACGGTGCGGATAAACAACTCCTTTAACCACGATTGGCAGCGGGAACGACAGGCGGTACTATTTCAGTTAACATATCCCGGTACTCCGTGTATTTACTACGGCGATGAAATTGGAATGCATGGGGGGCACGATCCGGACGACCGACGCGCAATGATCTGGAACAAACAAAAGTGGAATAGAGAAATACTGAATTTCTACACAACTCTTATTCACCTGCGCGAGAGTATGAAAGTCCTACAAATCGGCTCCTACTCGCCTTTAATAGCGAACGATGCTCAAAGTGTTTTTGGCTTTACTCGCAAATTGGGTAATACGATGGTCGTCGTTTTGGTCAACCGGAGCGACGTTCAACATACGGTCTCGCTAGTGGGGAGCCAATATTCGTCGCTTTATTCACTTACTAATGTCGATGGTAATACCGCGCCTGTTGACAGCGCAACTGGTGCACAGATAACATTACCACCATACGGCTGGTGCCTCGCGTGCTCTCGTCCTTAGCAGTGGAACTGAAGCATGCAGTTACAATTTGAGACTCTAGCAACAGAACATTCTGAACACTCAGGAACCAACCCCAGGGAGAAATAAAAATGTGTCCACTAAGAGCAAGTGCAGCATGGGCGGCCCTAGAGGAGCACCACAAGCAGATGTCGCATGTTCAAATGCGCGAGCTGTTTGCAACAGATGGCGAGCGATTTAATCGCTACCACCTTCGATTCAACGCCATGCTGCTGGATTACTCTAAAAACATAGTCAACGATAAAACTATTCAACTTCTCATTGATCTGGCAAGGCAGAGTAACCTGCAGGCATGGATATCCCGAATGTTTAACGGTGAGCGCATCAACATTACAGAAAATCGACCTGTCTTGCACATCGCTCTTCGTAATCGGATAAATCGCCCGATCCTCGTAGACCAGAAAGATGTCATGCCAGAAGTAAATGCGGTTCTCGAACAGATGCGCAAGTTTACAGAGGAGGTCAGATCGGGCATATGGCGCGGTTACACGGGCAAACCAATTTCGGACATCGTGAACATCGGAATTGGAGGTTCAGATCTTGGCCCGGTCATGGTTACAGAGGCCTTGAAGCCATACGGCAAAGAGGGTCTGAATGTTCATTTTGTATCCAACGTGGACGGTACGCAGATCGTGGAAACTCTGAAGGGACTATCGCCCGAAACCACGCTGTTTCTTGTGGCTTCCAAGACCTTTACAACGCAGGAGACAATGACCAATGCACATACGGCCCGTGCATGGCTGGTAGCTCAATCAAAAAGTGATGCGGCTGTCGCAAAACACTTTGTTGCCCTTTCTACGAATGCAGAGCAGGTTCACAAATTCGGAATAGACACGCAGAACATGTTTCAATTTTGGGACTGGGTTGGTGGACGTTATTCGCTATGGTCGGCAATTGGACTCTCAATTGCGCTGTTTATT
>JAJYCW010000192.1 GCA_021777995.1 bacterium | reverse complement strand
TGATGGATTCTACAGGTAAAGCCAGTGAAATGGACGAAAATGGCAAGGTACGGTCCATCAAACAACCGAACCCGAAGACATGGTGGACACCAGAGCATTAGCCAACACGTCACTTACCGTGTATCCTGGGGTTGCAGGATACACGGTAGTTAGCCGGAGGTAACGCGAGAAGTTGTCAGTTGTCGGTCCTTCATGCGAGTTCGAGAACACGCTGGCAACCATGCCTGGCCCCAGCTACACGCGCGAGTTTGGTTACAATGAAGAGTCGCAGCTGCTTAGCGTCTCGCACAGCGGCACAGTTGCTTACCAGTACGCGTACGGTGCAGATGGCAACCGCCGCTGGGCGAAGGACATCGCCATCAACGCGTGGACCTGGTATCCCTGCGGCGTTGCGTGCGGTGCTGGCGAGCTGGTGGAGCAGGGCAGCGACCTGACTGGCGGCACGTGGACGACGAACGCGCAGTACCTGCGGGCAGGGGGCCGTTGCAGCAGCATTCTGATACGCCGCAAGAGCAGCACGGATGATGAGTACCATCACGAGGATCCGCTGGGTGTGTTCGGCGCGATTACGGTGGCGAGCGGGGCTGTGTCGAGCAGTAACGTGTACGATGCTTTTGACGTGTTGCAATCGACCAACGGATCGGCGCAATCGCCGTACCTGAGTGATGATATTCGCACAGGAAGTGACAATACTTTACTTCAAGGGGATAGGGCATTTGTACCAACGAGAAACCTAGACATTGCATCCTTTGCTGCGCGACCAGATGGTATTGATATTGATACGTGCCGCTTTTTGTGCGTGCTAGGTTGTATGCTTGCGAAACATGCTCTCACCACTTGTTATAACCGCTGTTGTATTGACAAAAAGAAGAAGAAAAAGAAGACTGGCGGTGGTTCGGGGGGTGGTGGAACGTGCCCGTCAGGACAGAATAAGGTGACAATTACCTGCGGTAACGCTACTGAAACGGTTTGTATAAAGCCCGGGCAATCTGCCTGTTGTTCCGGTAATGGTGTGATGATCGTAAATGGGCCATGCCCACCAGCAAGTAAATCCGGTGTGGCGCGTCTAACAGTCGCCGCTTGATGCGTAAAATCAGTTCATATCCAGGCGATACGGGCCACACCGGCGATATGAGCCTATTTTCCGGCACCGGCTATTATACCACTCCCTTTGACGGAGGAAATTATACAACGTGAATATCCGACTGCACAAGTTAATGACATTTGCCCTTGCGTGGGGCTTAGGAGCGGTATGCGTGACGCTTCTACCTGCATCTTCAGCGACAACATCACCAGCACTAGCATTTTCAACCAACCGCATAAACATTGTGAACAAAAAAGGAGCAATTGTTGGCGATTTGGTGGCCGATACTGGTGGATGTGTAGCAGTGCTAAGAAATCACGCAGCGCATTTTACCATTGCAATGGACAGCCGATTGGGTGACATAAGCTTGGTTAGTGGAAGCGCTCCCGACGAGAAGGCATCAATCTTCCTGCACTTTGTTAAAAAGGGCAAGGTTACCGAGCCGGAAATCGTGATGATCGATAGTTTAGGAAGGGCATACATTATGAGTGAGACAGGAAGCGTTTCTCGGTATAAAACCGGGGGCCATTCCCTGTCCATGATGGAGAGATTGATACCTCAGTCTGTATTAGCGCATCTCAAAAAAGAGTGACCGTGAATAGCAAAAGACTGTTTCCCAGTATTCCAATGCGCATAATCCGTTTCCGCGCAATTAGGACCGTCATAAAATGCGTCGCTAATAGAAAGCAACCTCACCGGCGACACGTGGACAACGAACGCGCTCTACCTGCGGGCAGGGGGCGGCTGCAGCAGCATGCTGATATGCCGCAAGACAGCACGGATGACGAGTACCATCACGAGGATCCGCTGGGCGTGTTCGGGGTGATTACGGGGGCGAGCGGGGCTGTGTTGAGCAGTAACGTGTACGATTCGTTTATGGCACACCAGTATGTACCGGTACCAAGCAAGCACCCGGCGAAATGCTACATCGCGATGAGCGAGCCGAGTCTACTCACCGGCAGCGGCGGGCGTGGGGCGGTAGTACCCAATCGCGGCTTCCAGGTGATGGGCAACAAGCCAGCGCCGGTGAAGAAGCAGGCATGTGCGAGTCATCCTATTCTCGATTGCTTAGACTGTT
Organism: bacterium; assembly: GCA_021777995.1. Lineage (GTDB taxonomy): Bacteria > Armatimonadota > Chthonomonadetes > Chthonomonadales > Chthonomonadaceae > JAJZFK01. The sequence goes on along the minus strand of JAJYCW010000192.1, from coordinate 1,723 downwards.
GCCTTAAAGCAGGCTCAGATTGGGTCTATTGTGCTACAACGTGTCATTCCATGGGCAATAGCGATCCGCGACCATGTAACTATGGTGAGTGGAGGGCGTGTGATAACTATTGTCGCGGATTTGGCGAAAACAACAAATGCTCAGTATGCACCTACGATATGGATAACCTACGTTATTACTATGAGTGTTCGAGAATGTGGATATTCCCATGGTCACCGGTGGTGATGCTAGGGTAGGTGTTTAATTGCGATTTCAAACGAAAGGGCTTTAATATGCGAGAACGGAACCTCGTCTTACGTCATTATTCGGCGCCACTGCCGTTTCCTGATAACGCAGTAATCTACGAATTGGAGGACGGGTCTATCCAGATTACCGTCCCCGCCCCAACAGAGGCTGTAATTGCTAACTTCCAGTCAGCGATGTTGGGTTCTGAGTCTGACTCGAGATTGCGGTGGTTCTTTGCAAGGTCGCTCATACAAGCTGACCGGTGGAACGAAGCAGAGAAGCAGGTTCATGAGGGATTACGGTACAACCCAGACGATGTAGATCTACATTTGCTATTAGCCGAAATATGCGAACACAATGGCAACCTGCAAGCCGCAGTCGATGAGGGACGACTTGCGATCTCGCATATGAACAAATGTGCAGGTATGGTCGGCACGTCCAGTGAGGCGATATCCCTGCAATTCATTGCTGGGATATATGCAGCTGCAGGGCTTAAGACAGAGGCGCTGGAATTATTGCGGCGCGCATCTGACCTCTTCAACACGCCTGGAATTCGCGACCACATGAGCTCCTCTTTGGTCGAGTCGGTTGAAACGGACATCAAGGCGTTAAGCGCCGAAGATGCCTAACACACTGTTGACCAGCAGGTCGTGGAGGCACGTTCTGGACTGTCGTTATCCCTACTAGGTCGGTCGTTCCTAATCTCAGAACGATCGCTTCTTGCCGACAAGAAAAAGGATGAACTCCCCGGCTGCCTACACGGACTGTTGCTACCAAGCATGTGATACTGCTGCTGGACAATTCAATCCGCCTGGACCTTGTAAAGCAAGCGTTGACCGGGAAAGCGCCAAGAGATGGAGGCTAAATTGAGGACGATGTCCAACCGAGCTACTCGGATGCTTGCATTAGCGCTGTTTTTTGAACTCTAAGCTTGCGAACTGCCATTTGAATCACCATATCAAGCCAAAGTGACAGCTAGGTCAACCCTTGTTTTTTCTCACAATCCTGGCAAATCCGATATGCCTCCAAGTCTTTACGCATTCGGAAGATGTGGCAAACTTCGTAGGATTCCCCCTATCACCCTTGTTGGAGCTAACATGCAATTAGCATTAGCCTCACCAGTGGTGCAAGTTGGGCAGTTTTTGTATGGCACCCTGGTAACTGCTCCTACAGCACGTGGCAGATCTCAGCAGGTGCTATACAGGATGACCCTTAACGGAAAGCATCCATCGATCCTTTGGAAATGGACAAAAGGGAGCCCAACAACGGCTAAGTTACAATGGCCGTCCAATTACGATAACCAGGAACTCATCGGGTGATGGAAGCCTCGCAGGGTTGTGCAAGGGAGATACAGGTCTGCTTTACGGGGCTACAATAGCAGGAGGACGTTACGGTCAGGGCACGGTGTTTTCCTTCAATTCTATGGACCGTAAATACCAGCTACTTTATACGTTTGGGGCCATTTTGACCAACCCAACGAGTCATCAAAAACTGCTTG
>JAJYCW010000004.1 GCA_021777995.1 bacterium | reverse complement strand
TCTTGAATGCTTCGGTGGCATGGAATGTCCAGGTGCCATAAAAGTCTGTTCCTTTGGCCATGTATGTAGCAGAGCCATCGCCAGGCAGTTGGGATAACGCGGAAGTAGCCGTCTGTGTCAGCGAAAAAAGACCCGGTTCCGACCTCGGTGATCCGTTTCAACAACACCTGATTCTCGCACCTATGCGGTGGTTTGTTCCTGCGGATTGTGCAATTTGCGAATCGTGCCAGGACCCACGATGAACTCCACGACCAAAATATACCACCGTTCATTGGTCCTGCGGTGTGAAATAGTTCACAGTTAGAGTGTGAACTATTTCACACCATTTAATGCGAAAATTAAAGATCAGGTGTTCACTTCAACCCCATGCACCGTAAACCACCCTCAGTTGGTGGCGGCGATCACAATCCACATGCCCGATAGTTCCGGGCTACCTCATTGCAACTTCCCCACTGATTTGAATGATGCATTGTTCGGTGCAGGTATTGGAGATCATTGTCCCTGGCGCGGTGAATGATCAATCAGAACCTTCGGCAGAACCTTCCGCGCTCATCTGTGCTTATCGCTGTCCGTTAGTTTGGCGTTTGTCGTGACTGTGGTACAACCGTTAGCACCAGCCGTACTACCGTCGATGGGGCCATGAGTGACACATATGAACCCGCAAGCATAGCATCTTGCGCCTCCTCGACCTTTACTACATAGCTGCCATAGTCGCTAACACGTAAGTACAAAAGCTGCGGATAATACTGTTGAAGTTTCTGTAATTGGGCAGCGTTTAAGCTGCTTAATTTTAGCCCATCATTAACCAGAGCGCGCTGCTCGTTTCCGGATAAGGTCGCAGCGAAGTCAATTGCGGGCCAGCTCTGTCGCATCTGCGTAAAGGTTGTGCCAAATGCCAACTTTGCAGGCTTGCTGGGACTTGGTGACAATTCTGCCCATTTAAATCCGTTCATGAATTGCCATGGAGTAAGCTCGCGCCATATTCTGGTTTCAAATGCCACTTTCGCAATTAGCTGCTTCCTACCCGTAAGTTTGTTAATTGCCGCTTGACGCTGCATCGCCCAGGCGAGGTAGTTGTTGGCAACATTTAGCTTAACATCGCGATACCAACGATTGTCTCGGTCCACGACGATGCCAGATTTGCATTTGTACCACGATGAGTCTGTTTCCTGCGAACACTTGTTTAGGGCTGACGATATACTGCTCGCCAGAGGCTTTTTGAGTTCAAAAGGAGTTAAGGGCTTGGCTATTTGCCAGTCAAAGTCCGCAACGATATCTTGATGACCCTGCTCCGCTATGCGTTGGAGCATATCCGATCGACGGCGCGGAATGGCGTTGGTGTTGCTGAAGGCCATTACCATGGAGTTTTGGGATGCTGTAACGTGTTTCGACATGGGCCAAACGGAATATGCAGCGTATTTCCCAAGTAAATCCAGGTTATTACTAATGTTTACACCGTGTGCGGCGTTAATACGGTTCGCTTCAGGCAGGTCGGTTTGATTGAGAGGTGTTAACCCCGACCCTGCTACTTGAATGGTGGCTGCGGTTATAGGTGGGCCGTTTCGCCGTAGTATCTGTACCTCGACTCCCGTTGGCAGCCGTAAGAAGCCAACTAATGGGTCGGACGCAATTAACCTGGTGGTATTCATGCCGGTTAAATTCAGGCTTTTCAGAATGTACACGCGGCTCTGTTGGGGCAGCTGCAACCACAGCATTACGACCACTGGAGGGTTCTGGAAGTAGCCCATGTTTACTAAACCGAGGTGATATGCATATTGCGAGAGACCGTAGTGCGGCTCGGCAATTGCTTGTAGTTTTGCGAGCGGTAGGTCTTCCACCGAGTCTGCGGCACGAAGGTTCAATTCACCCTCCTCAAGCATTATCTTTAGCCGGTCGGTGGACACCCCTGGGCCGCCTGTAGATGTGACAGAGCCCCTTAGATTGGCGGGATGCGTCATTTGGTAAAGGCACTGCCGATACGCTGTTTCGCGATCAATTGTTCGTTGTGCGTCAAACGCCGACCACCACCGGGAGGCGAATTGTACGCTCGACTTATGAATGTAGAAATGGTACGAGTGCGTGTGGTTGTTGAACAACCAATTTCCGTCTAACAGGCGGGCGAGGGCGCTCATCACTTCCTTTAGCGGTCTGTGGTGGACAAAGATCTCTAGCTCTGTACCTCCCGCGGCCGCACTGCACGTCAACGAACATCCGTTTATTTGGATTGCCCTCAGAAGGCCCTTAAGTGATACAGGACTGCGCTCTATGGTAACAGGGACTGCTGTAGCAGGATCGGAAAGGTAATGAATATCTGCCAAACACCTGGTTCCAACAGAACCACAAGCAACTGAAATAATTAGCAACAGCCACAGCCGTCGACACACGTAGTTCATTCCAATGCCTCCATCATTAACCGCACAGCGCCAATTGCGTTGTCGATTGTGGCGCTGTGCTGCTCTTCGTTACCTTACCAGCGGGTAAACCGTTAGTTAGCAACCATCTTTATGGTCTGTGTGGCTGCAATAGTCCATGGCCCTGGCGCGATGATGGGAAATTCGCCATCTGTAAGGCAGCTTGCTTCCCAATCTGCAGTGTAGTACCCGCCAATCACGGGGTTTGGTATTAGAAAAGTAAGGACGGCAATCTGTGTGCCCGGTCCCCAGATTATGGGCGAGTAACTGAAGGTTGCGTATGCCACTTGTTCATGCGACGGACCAGTAACGTACACGGTTTCACCTGTAACGCCGTCCAGATCATCGCCTAGATGTATCTGCAGGGAGGTCTGAAAACCGCTGCTGCTATTTTTCGTAGAGGCACCCGTGCCGGTTGGTACATCCGCCACAGCAGCCATCGATACCATTGAAAAAGCGCAGAAGCTGGCAACATTTAACATGAGCTCTGCCAAACCTTCGTCGATTTCTTAAAGAATAATCCTACTCTTTTTTCGTCGAATTTATCCTACAGCCAGCATAATGCGCGCGTCTAACGTCTACGCAAGAAGACGCAAGAAGACGCAAGAAGACGCAAGAAGACGCAAGAAGACGCAAGAAGACGCAAGAAGACGCAAGAAGACGCAAGAAGACGCAAGAAGACGCAAGAAGACGCAAGAAGACGCAAGAAGACGCTCGCACCATAATTATGTCACCATAAGCCTGGTCTGCGCTGTGAAATAGTTCACAGTGCGAGTGTGAAATATGTCACACCTGAAAGGTTCCGATGAGCCGTCTTAAAGTGGTCGCTCGACCACACGCTGGTGAACAGGTTCCCCGGGCGTGAAAATCAGTGTGCATGCAGCAACTGGTTTAAGCATTCGATACTCTGCCAAACACCTGACAGTACCGGTGGGCGATTGGGCGAGCACGATTACCCATTCCCTGATCTCGCCAGTGTTAACTATGATTTGCCTTGACAATGCGGCCGTTGGCGATGTATACTTGCTTCCGTTGCTGCTGAAAAGCGGCGCTGTTCAATGCGGGGGATTAGCTCAGCTGGGAGAGCGCTTCAATGGCATTGAAGAGGTCAACGGTTCGATCCCGTTATCCTCCACTTCCCGCCTTCTACTCTTGTTTTAACTTGTGCAATTGTTCCACGAGTGCCCACGTCTTTTCTTCACTGCTTCGGTGGTTTTAAGCACCCTATACTCGTAGGGTGGCTCAATTGGCTGCTCCTAACCTCGTCGACCTGCTGCGTTAGGTGTGTGGAACGGGCAGTCGGGGTGATGGTGTCGGCCCGGACGTCCATCTGAAGCCTTGCAATGCGGACATGCTGTGCGCGTTTTTGACGGTCGGTCAGTCGGTTCGGGTGCATCTGCGTCTGGATCGGCGAGCTCCTCGAGTGCGGTAACCCCCACGTTGATGCTGTCTCGCAGTGCCCTCGCCTTCGCCCGCGTCTCCGCAAGGCGTATGAGTGAATTACGCATGGATGGGTTCACGTTCTCGGGGGAGGCATCGCCTATCCCGGTGAAGGTGCGGTTGGCGTTTGTTTGTGGGTCGGTGATCACAACCGTTGCAGAGACGATCGCGGTATGGTCGTTCAGGTCGCTTGGTGCCTGCAGCAAACTAGTGTGGATAGAGTGCAGCCCGCGGGCGTGTGCTTCGTCGAGAAGGCCCGCGTAGAGACAGAATGCGCGACCGTTGCGCTCCACAATAAATTCCTTCTTCACAGTCTATTCCTCTTCTGTTTATTACATGCGATTATGCATTATGATGTAGTAATATGTCTACGTTTGTCTACAAACATTAATCATGGCAAAGCGGAAGTTTTTGCCCACACTTTACAATGCTCACACAAGAGGCCGCTCGACGTCGCAGTTTCCTAAGGAGCAAACGTAAAACTCCTCATGGCAGACGCTTAATGTGAGATGTTACACGGCTGCACAGGTTGCGCCCGCCAACAGATTCGTTTCGCGGTACGTCATTGGTGCCGTTGCAACCGGCACGACTGTAACGGCATGGCAGCTGTTCACCTCCAAGCTAACTTCCTTGTTTCTATTGGAGTAACCAGGTCAAAGCCAAATTCAGTAGAAATATGAGCCCGTGGGCCATGGTAAGTTTCGTCCACTTATGGGCAGCACCGGTCGGAATTTCCAGAGGTTCCTCGCCGGGTGCGGCCGCCATACCTTAGACTTAGAGGTAATAGGGTAGTAGGAGGGATTTCATTGCCTGAAAAGTCGACTCCTAGGTGAAAAGTGCACTGACCAGGTTGTCTCTGCCGGAGCGGAGTACAAACCTAAACACCACAACCATGCAACTTCCCTTCTTGAAAGCGTCAGGTATACTGAAACTGCATGATTACACCTACCAGACCCAGAATTGAGCCCGGGCCAGCACGGTCCCAAATCTCGCATCGTCGCGTTATGTGGTGTGTGGCCTCAGCACTTTTGCTACTAGTCGCCGGTGTCCCATCGTCCTATGCTAAGCCCGGACACCCAAGCAACCGCTACGCAGCGGGTTCTAGTGCAGTAGATGTCGTAATCTTCGTGATGTCCGGGCAGAATGAGGCTCAAATAGCAGCAGCGTACAATAAGAAGGTGCCTCGATCTCAGGTTCAGACGGACATGGAGAACCTGTTCAAAGCTGAGCACTGGACGCCTGGCAGCTACCTGGAAGTAAACAATGAAAGTGCAAACCCTGCAAACCCCAAGGAGTTTCCGGTAACTACGGCAGGGCAGATAATTGCATTGAACGCCCCACAATATATCAACGGGTATCCTCAGGTAATGCCGTACCTGCGAGCATTCCAGCGGTTCCACCATATCGAAATCGATTTTACTACAAGTAATCGTACTGCGTTGGTACCGGGGTTTGAAGTGAACTATCCGTCGCTTTCAGCGGTTATTTCCGTAGCGCAGGGCACCTTGCGCTACGATGTGGTTATACGCGACCATAAAGGCCCGCTTCCAGATATAAGTAATGTCACTCGTATTGCACCACCGGTACCGGTGCGAGCGGCTCAACGCCATCCGTCTCAACGAAAACTCTTGCTCCTTGCGGCTGCCGTGCTTGCGATCATGCTTATAAGTGGAATCGTACTACTCTTAGTGGCGAGAAGTAGAACAAGTCCGGCGGTTCGCGCCTCGGGCAGCAAACATTAATGCGAGGATTTCTAACTATCGGGAATTATTAGTTCCCAATAGCTGTTAATATAGATCATTACCCTATGACAGCCAAGTTTATTTTGGCCGCGACATCAGGAGATAGCTAGATGACTGCAACACTGGATGAGATGATTCTATGGGCGGCCGAGAGGAACGCATCCGACTTGTTCCTCAAGGCGGACAACTGCCCAGCGGTTCGCTTGAATGGCTACATTACGCCAGCAGATTTTCCTGTTGTCAGCGCGGAGCAGGTGAAAAACCTCTGCTACGATAAGATGAACAGCCGCCAGCAGGCGCAATTTGAACAGCACCATGAGATGGACCTGGCCTTTTCTGTGGGTGAGGCGTTGCGCATTCGAATGAACGTCTACCTACAACGCGGTCATGTGGCTACGGTTTGCCGCCTCATTCCTACACGTATTAAGACACTGGATGAACTCGGTATTCCACCCAAGGTAAAAGAATTCACGACGCATCGAAACGGACTTGTGCTAGTCACGGGTCCCACTGGTTCTGGTAAAACCACGACGCTTGCGGCCATGATCGACATGATCAACCAGAACCGCCGTGTTAACATTATTTCCATCGAAGATCCTATCGAGTTTGTACATAAGGACAAGATGGCGATTGTGAGCCAGCGAGAAATAGGCATTGATACGGACAATTTTGGAATGGCGCTTCGGCATGTCCTTCGTCAGGCTCCAGACGTCATCCTTATTGGTGAGATGCGCGATATCGAGACCATGAACGTAGCCCTCCAGGCCGCGGAAACGGGCCACCTTGTCTTTGCCACGGTTCACACTGCAAGCGCCGCAGAGACCCTCGACCGCGTTTCGAACATGTTTCAGCCTCATGAGCGCCCCATGTTGTGGCTGCGTCTTTCCGTCACTTTAAGGGGTGTACTCTCGCAAAAGCTATTGCCCAGAACGGATGGAACTGGTCGACTTGCAGCTGTTGAAGTGATGGACGTTACCCCCACGATAGTGAAAATGCTGGAAGAAGGTCGGTCGGATGATATCTACGGAGCAATCCGGCAGGCCGGTACGGAAGCCTACTGGGGTATGCAGACGATGAACCAGTGCCTGCTGCGGTACTATAAGGCAGGACTCATCTCTGAAGAGATCGCACTTGCGAATGCCGGTAGCTATACCGAACTTAAGCAGATGATCCGTATGGCGTTCAACAAGGGCGAAGTAAAAGCACCAACCGCTACACACGTGCACAATCGCCAATAGTCTCGTTTTTAACGTATGCGCAGGGGGGCAGTCTGTATGGACTGCCTCCCTGTTTCGCTTTACCGCGATTAGTCTCTTTTACAGCCCGTTACCACCACAGTTGTAAACGTTTAGTCGGTTTTCTGCGTGCCAACACCTCGGTGCTCACAGGGCAGCTACTAGCGTGGCACTAGCAAATATCTGTCATGCTTGTGCCCTAAGGCGCCATGAACAGTCCGTCGTTATTCCTGCACATTCTAGACCATCGTGACCATTTACTCCTATTAGCCACACTCCTAATCATGTTTTCGTGGTAAATTAACTGGTATTGGAGTGCAAATGAGTATAGATAGAGTGATGCTTTTAGACGAGCACACCGCCAACCGTATTGCAGCGGGTGAGGTGGTGGAGCGTCCTGCTAGTGCGGTTAAAGAGCTTGTCGAAAACGCGCTCGATGCGGGCGCGACACGAATCAGGCTCCAGCTGGAGGACGGCGGAAGGGCACTCATTCGCATAGAAGACAACGGTTGTGGTATGTCACGAAACGACGCCATCATGGCTCTTCAGCGACACGCTACCAGCAAGATCCGTACGGCAGATGATTTGTTTGCGCTTAATACACTTGGATTTCGTGGGGAGGCGCTTCCGTCCATCGCGAGTGTGTCGCACTTCTCTCTTTTCACTCGCAGTGAGGAGGAGGAGGCCGGGATTCATTTAACGGTACATTCAGGCGAAATTGAGTCAATAAATGAAACCGCGATGCCGTGTGGTACAGTGATTATGGTGGAGGAGTTGTTCTATAATACGCCCGCCCGAATGAAGTTTCTTAAGTCTACAGCCGCTGAACTTGGCCGTTCTTTGGATATTGTTGGCCAGCTTGCTGTGGCCCATCCTGAAGTCTCGTTTCAAGTTGTTCATCGAGGGCAGGATGCGCTTTCGACCCCCGGCAACGGCGATTCATTGGCTCCTTTGGCTGCCGTATGGGGACGTGACACTGCGCGCAAACTGATCCCGGTAGAATTCGACGGTAGCGGCGTGATGGTCCGCGGGTTTATAGCGACGCCGGAGATCACCCGCCCCGGTCGCTCCCATGAGCTCTTTTACGTAAATGGCCGACCCATTAAAAACCGGGTTGCGAGTCACGCATTGGAAGACGCGTTTCGTGCTCTTACGCCTGAGTCCCGGTACCCTGTTGCAGCGATTTTCATAACTGTACCGGCTGGTGACGTTGACGTAAACGTTCATCCCACCAAAACCGAAGTGAAGTTCGTACGAGATGGCGATGTTCATCATGCGGTTAGTCAGGCAGTCAAGTCGGCTCTTTTGAAATATGGGATCGTGCCTACCGTGCAGGCTGCTGTTCCAGATGTCGCCTTTGGTGGGGCGGCTTCGCATTCTCCTCTGCCCTTATTTAGCGGGGGAAGCACGCGGCACGGCTCCATGGATGCCAACAGTTGGAGTCAGTTGGGAGTCGAGCGCCTGGAAACCAATGTTGCGATACAGCCCCGGGCGGATGAACCACTGAGCCTGCCGGAAGAGCCTCGGCCGTTCGCGGAACTCCTTCGCGAATACCAGGTGCTGGGGCAATTGCAGGACACCTACATCATTGCCAAAACACCTCGCGGCCTGGCGGTTATTGATCAGCACGTTGCCCATGAGCGCGTACTATATGAGCGGCTTACGGTTTCTAGAAACCGCAATGGAATTGCGTCGCAACTGCTCAATCCTCCTGTAACAATTACGCTGGAAAGGCGGGAGGCGTTGTTGCTGGCTGAACACACACACTCGTTTAAGGCCTCCGGATGGGAGGTGGAAAAGTTTGGGGGCGACAGCTTCGTCGTCCGTGCAATACCAGCATCTCTCAGCAACAAACCGTACGAACAGATGCTTCGTGACATGGTGGATGAACTGGTGAATCAGTCCATCACAAGGCGCCTGCTGGTACAGCAGGACCACGTTTTGATAACAAATGCCTGTAAAATGGCAGTGAAAGCCGGTGATCCGCTGACGGTAGGGGAGATGACAGAACTGCTTCAGCAACTCGCCGAGACAGAAAACCCATACCTCTGTCCACACGGTCGTCCCATTGTGGTGACCATTGGATTGAATGATCTTGAAAAGCTATTCAAACGAGCGTGAGGTGAAACCTATGCTGCTAGAAGATAAAGTAGTGATTGTAACTGGCGCGGGCCGTGGCATTGGTGCAGCAATTGCACGCACATTGGGCCGCGAGGGGGCAATGGTAGCAGTTAACTACGCTCATAGTGGCGAACGAGCGATTGCATTGTGCACGGAGATTGCACAGGCGGGCGGTACAGCTGCCTCGTTCGGTGCTGACGTTCGTGATCCTGCTGAAGTGGAGCGCATGGTTCAACAGGTGATGAAGAAGTACGGCAGAATTGACGGTGTAGTCAACAATGCAATAAACGGCAGGCAGGAAGGATCACTTCTAGCCTCTACGAACGAAGATTACGAGGCTGCTTTCGACTTTGGATGCCTGGCAGTAGTTAACATGGTTCGAAGTGTGCGCCCGATCATGAAGAAGCAGGGCGGCGGCCGAATAATTAACATCGTGACAGAGTTGTGGAATATGGCACCAGAGAACTGGTCTGTGTACATGGCGGGAAAAGGGGCGATGGTAGGTATTAGCCGATCGCTTGCCCAAGAACTTGGGCCAGAGAACATTACGGTCAACATGGTGGCACCGGGCTGGATGGTGGATGAAAAAGTTGATCCAGAGTCCAGTGCGTCGAAGGGCTTTGCGGCCTCGATACCTCTGCGGCGACACGGCAGCGCAGAAGAGATTGGCAATGCGTGTGTTTTCTTCCTGAGCCATCTCGCGGGGTATGTCACTGGCACCTATTTGCCGGTGACCGGGGGCAGGATTACACAGGTGGGAATGTAAAGGAGTCAATTTTAATGGTACGGGATATACATCGCGCACTGCAACAGCGGATCCTGATTTTGGATGGCGCGATGGGTACGATGATACAACGGCACAAGTTTGAAGAGCAGGATTACCGGGGCGAAAGGTTTGGTGCCCATAGCGTTGAATTAAAGAACAATAATGAAGCGCTTATGCTGGTGCGGCCCGATGTGATTCGGCAAATCCATGACGCCTACCTACATGCGGGTGCCGACATCATTGAGACAAACACGTTCAATGCGAACTCCATCAGTATGCAGGACTTCGACATGGTGAACCTGGTGGAAGAGATGAATATCACCGCTGCCACTATTGCTCGCGAGGCTGTGGATTCCGCCATGAAGAGTGATCCTGCGAGGCCACGATGGGTTGCAGGTGCAATTGGACCATGTACCCGAAGCGCCTCGGTAGTTGCCGATGCCGATAATCCCAGTTACCGCCCGGTTACGTGGGACGACCTGTACAGTGCCTATTACGATCAGGCGGCCGCGCTCCTTAAAGGTGGCGTGGACCTGTTACTCTGTGAGACTACCTTCGATACACTTAACCTTAAGGCTGCCCTCTTTGCTATTCAACAGCTTTTTAAGGATACCGGCAAGGTTGTGCCAATTATGGCATCGCTCTTTATTGATATGGCCGGCGGTAATCTCACGGGCCAGAATCTGGAGGCGATTTGGTACTCCATCTCCAATGTTCCATTGCTAAGTGTCGGCCTTAACTGCTCGTTTGGACCAGACCTGATGCGACCATTTCTCCAGGAGTTAAATGGACTCGCTCCGGTATATGTTAGCGCATATCCTAATGCGGGTCTGCCTAATCCGCTGTCGGAAACCGGTTATGATCTCACACCGGAGCAGATGGCACCTATGGTACGCGAGTGGGCCGAAGCAGGATGGCTTAATATTGTAGGTGGCTGTTGTGGTACTACACCAGAGCATATAGCGTCAATCGCCGCCGCAGTGAACAACTGTGCGCCTCGACCCCTACCGCAAGTGGAGCGCACCCTGCGCCTAAGCGGGACCCAGCCGCTCGTGTTTCGAAAAGAGACCAACTTTGTAAATATCGGTGAGCGTACAAATGTCACAGGGTCACCGCGGTTTGCAAAGCTAATTCTAGCTGGTGACTACGAAGGTGCGCTTCGAGTGGCGCAGCAACAGGTTGAAAACGGTGCGCAAATCATTGACATCAACATGGATGAAGGCCTTCTGGACGGGCCAGAGGCAATGCGCACTTTCCTCACCTTAATTCAGGGCGAACCGAATATCAATCGCGTGCCAATTATGATCGATAGCTCACGTTGGAGCGTTATTGAGGCCGGCCTTAAGTGCCTGCCCGGTAAAGGCATTGTAAACTCTGTAAGCCTGAAGGAGGGGGAGCAGGAGTTTCTGCGGCAGGCGCGCCTCATTCATCAGTATGGCGCCGCCGTTGTGGTGATGGCATTCGACGAGGATGGACAGGCCGACACCCTGCCACGAAAGATTGAGGTGTGTGCCCGTGCCTACAAACTGCTGACCGAGAGTGCTCATTTTCCACCAGAAGACATCATATTTGATCCCAATATCCTCACAGTGGCAACGGGGATGGATGAGCATAACGACTACGCCGTTGCTTTCATTAAATCTATTACGGCCATTAAGGACAAGTGCCCATACTGCCGTGTTTCTGGCGGTGTAAGCAACATTTCTTTCTCGTTCCGCGGGAACAATGTGGTACGAGAAGCAATGCACTCTGCATTCCTGTATCATGCAATCAATGCCGGGCTGGACATGGGGATTGTGAATGCTGGTCAACTTGCCGTCTATGAAGAGATACCACCGGTACTTCTGGAGCACGTAGAGGACGTGCTGCTCAACCGCAGGCCCGATGCCACAGAGCGACTATTGAGCTTCGCGGAGGAGTTCAAGAACGTAGCAGGCAAAAAGGTGGTAAAGGATGACGCATGGCGCAACGGCACAGTGGAGGAGCGGCTGTTACACGCACTGCTGCAGGGGAATACCGATTACATAGACAGTGATATTGAGGAAGCGCGCCTGAAGTATCCTCGACCACTGCACGTAATTGAAGGTCCGTTGATGGACGGCATGAATGTAGTTGGTGACCTATTTGGCGCGGGCAAAATGTTTCTTCCGCAGGTAGTGAAAAGTGCCAGGGTCATGAAGCGTGCGGTGGCAGTGCTGCTCCCCTACATGGAAGCCGAAAAGGAGCAATCTGGTGCTTCGTCAAATGCTCCCAAGGTTTTGATGGCAACCGTTAAAGGGGACGTTCACGATATCGGTAAGAATATTGTAGGCGTGGTGTTAAGCTGCAACAACTACGAGGTGATCGACCTTGGAGTAATGGTATCTGCTGAAAGAATCCTGGCAGCGGCTAAGGAGCACGACGTTCAGATTATTGGTTTGAGCGGGCTCATTACACCGTCGCTTGATGAAATGGCGAATGTTGCCCGGGAAATGGAACGCAATGCATTTAACCTTCCGTTGCTTATCGGCGGAGCTACTACCAGCAAAGCGCACACTGCAATCAAAATCGCGCCACATTATAGCGGGGCCGTTGTTCATGTACAAGACGCCAGCCGCGCGGTCACCGTGGTAAGCAGCCTGCTGAGCGAGGAGACGAGCAGTTCGTTTTTAGTGCAGATTGCCGACGAGCAGGAGCACACACGCAGGCAGCATGCAGAACGTAGGCAGGCACTTGCTACCGTCTCTCTCGAGACGGCACGCTCCCGCAGGGTGAAGATCGATTGGCGCAAAGAGGATATGCCTAAGCCTGAACATCTGGGAGTAGTGTCGCTACCAGGCCAGCCACTAGAAGAGCTGGTCGATTTCATAGACTGGACTCCCTTCTTCCACGCGTGGGAACTGCACGGCAGATATCCTGCCATATTTGATGATCCTGTCATTGGCGACGCTGCACGAAAGGTTTACAATGATGCCCAGGTGATACTGGAGCGGATAGTTGAGGAGCGGAGCATCACAGCCAACGGAGTTTACGGTATCTTTCCCGCTGCGGCATTTGGAGATGACGTGGCAGTCTATGATCCTGATGCGCCAGAGCGGGAAATCGAACGGTTTCACTTCCTCAGGCAGCAGCGCGATAAGGCGGAAGACGGTATCAACTACTGCCTGGCAGACTTCATAGCCCCTGCAGAGAGTGGATTGCGGGACTATTTGGGTGCATTTGCAGTCACGACGGGCATTGGCCTTGAAGAACTGAAGCGGTTTTATTATGACCGCCAGGACGACTATAGCGCGATTATTGCTGAGGCGCTGGCAGACCGTCTAGCGGAGGCCTTTGCCGAGAAGCTGCATAAACAGGTGCGCGATGTTCTTGGGTTTGGCGCGGATGAGAACCTTTCTGATGAGGATATCTTGAAGGAGCGGTATCGGTCTATTCGACCCGCACCGGGGTATCCGGCCTGTCCAGATCACAGCGAAAAGGTGGAGCTTTTTAATCTCCTGCAGGTTCAAAAGCGAACCGGCATCTGTCTCACTGAAAATTTCGCAATGGTGCCTGGGAGCTCAGTATCGGGCTTCTATTTCGCCCATCCTGTATCACGATATTTCCCGGTTGGCAAGATCAACCGAGACCAGGTGGAGGATTATGCCCGGCGCCGGGGAGTCTCGGTAGATCAGGCAGAAACGTGGCTCGCACCTATATTGAATTACTAGTTTATCTACTCTAAGGAGGACTGCAGTGCAGGCAGAGAGTGATTTGCACGGCGTGACTAATCGATTGTTTGGTCAAACCCCAGGCGGAGAGGACGTCTACCTTTACACGCTTGATGACGGTGCGGGCTTTACAGTAGAGGTCATGACACTGGGGGCGACACTTACGCGATTTCGAGTGCCGGATAAGCATGGAGAACTTCGTGATGTCGCACTTGGCTATGACAGTCTAGAGGCGTTTCTTCAGGGTCCTCGCTACTTGGGCGCGACGGTTGGGAGAGTTGCCAATCGCATTGCCAATGGTAGATTCCGCATGATGGGGCAAGAATACGAGCTTCATTGCAATAACAATGGACACCACCTTCACGGCGGTGCTTCCGGGTTCGACCAGGCAGTGTGGAAGGTGGAAGATAGGGTGAGTTTGCGTGGGCCATCGGTTCGCTTCCACCACATTAGTCCGGAAGGGGATGAGGGCTATCCTGGCGAAGTTACCTGCTCAGTTACCTATACACTTTTACCAGGTAAGGGCCTTGAACTTACTTACAAAGCTAAGTCGACGGGGGTTACGCCTATAAACCTCACAAACCACACCTATTTCAACCTGGCAGGGCATGGCGATGTGCTACAGCACACTGTTATGTTAGACAGCGACTATTTCACGCCGGTAAACACAGAGTTGATCCCTACCGGAGAAGTGAAAGCGGTCGCCAATACGCCCATGGACTTTAGAACCGCGGTACGACTGGGCGCCGCAGTGGACGCTAATGGTGGAGGATTTGATCACAATTTCGTCGTAAAAGGCGCAACTCGGGTATTGAGGCGCGCGGCAGTGGTTTCCGAACCTGATTCCGGATTAGTGCTAATCATGCACACAACAGAGCCCGGTTTTCAGTTTTACACAGGAAATTTCCTGGATGGCACGCACGTTGGTCGCAACGGCCACAATTATGTGCAGTACGCTGGCTTCTGTCTTGAAGCGCAGCACTATCCCGATTCACCTAATCATGTCAACTTCCCCACGATTCTACTAGCACCTGGCCAGGAATACAGGCAGCAGACAAGGTATGTTCTGGAAGGTTGCAAATTGAGCTGAGCCGTACTCGTACTGGCAACGCACTTATACTTCAGCCATCGGTTTATTGCATCGTAGCCCGCGATGCGGGTCTTAAATATGTGCCCGGAGGGTGAGGAAAATTGAACCTAAATCGTAAACTGCTCGCCATTGGAGTCGCCACTCTCACTGGATTATTGGGTAACGCACTGCTAGGTAGTCGATCGAGGGCTGATGTGCCCAATGGTACCATGGTACCAGCCAGTAGCAGCAAAGTCTTGATCATGGGGCGGACGGATTACACGAATTTCGCGCGACCGCGCTTCTGGGCGCCAGGGGTTACCGTAGAAGTTCGCTTTGAGGGTCCGTTTTGCTACATGGAAGTCATTGACCAGCAACGGTACAATAAGAATCACAACTATCTTGAAGTGCGCGTGGATGGCGGTACGCCTTTCCGCGTGCAGACCACTGGGTCGAAGAACGAGATTCTGCTGGCAAAGGGGCTCGGTCCCGGAGCCCATACTGTAACGGTTACGAAGGACACAGAGGCTTCTATTGGATATCTGGAGCTAGTGGGTTTTCGCTGTGAAAAGCTGCTCTCACCACCGCCCCTGCCACGTCACAAAATCGAGTTTATAGGTGACTCAATCACCTGCGGATTCGGCGACGACCAGAGCACTATTCCGTGCGGAAAAGGCACTTGGTACGATGAGCATAACGCCTACCTTAGTTATGGACCCATTACAGCCCGGCATCTGGATGCTCAATGGCACATCACGGCCTATTCCGGTATAGGGCTGATTCGCAGTTGCTGCGGTATGGCTTTCACCATGCCGGAAATCTGGGATACCGTGAATATTGAGCCTAACGGATCACCGTGGCGCGTAAAGTACTATCGGCCGGACGTGGTTACGATATGCCTGGGGCAAAATGACGGCGTTCAGCCTGAGAACAAGTTTGTGCCAGCGTATGTTTCCTTTGTTAACACACTACACTCGTCGTATCCTAAAGCCCACATTGTTCTGCTCAGCAGTCCGATGGCAAGTCCTCAGCTTAATGCTGCTCTCCACAAGTATCTCCCAGAGGTTGTGAACGATTGCAGCCAACAGGATAACAAGGCCGTGAGTACATTCTTTTTCAGCAAGGACTTTGGCGGTGGGTGCGGCAACCATCCCGACCTTGCCGGTCAGCGCCAGATGGCCACGGAGCTCACAGGCTACCTTGCAAACCTTATGCACTGGAAACAGCACACGGTCCCCAATATGATGTAAGGTGATCAGCATCGCGCCGACATACGCGTATAATCTTCGACGGACCACGTCCAGGCTACCAACCCGGTTTTGGGATTCATTACATGAGTGCCCTGTACAGTTGATGCATCCTGCACCAGGTTTCGCCGACAACGCGACTAATAGTGCTATCGGATTATGTTCAATAATCTGCTCGAAAGTTGCTGTTACTCCCGTTAATGCATAGAATTTGGGGGTGTGAGGGCTTTAATCAAGAACGCCGGTTGCGTCTGGACAATGCGCTTAGTTTTGCCGCCAGAAGATCGTGCGCTACAGCCGAGGCGAAGTGAAATCGAGTCTTCTCTGGGCAGTCATGACCTAGAGGAGACTCGATAGCCTGAGGTAGTGTTGTATTAGTTGTCGCCGCCAGATGCGTTCTGAATGTCGATGATACCTTCGCCAAGCAATCCTTCAAACAGGGGATTCTGGTCACCAATTCCGTTAGCCGTATCGCATATTCGATGTGTAACATCGTCTACACTCATTTCGGATGAGCTAGAGAGAACGTCAGCCGCCTCAGCAGAAACGAAGGGAGCAGAGAACGAGGTACCTGACCAGTTGGCGTAACCGCCATTCCAATAGGTGCTGCGGATTCCAACCCCGGGGGCGCACACGCATACGGATGGACCGTAGTTTGACCAGGCAGGTTTAACATTGTATTGGTCTACCGCTGCGACGGAAATAACGTTGGGTAGTGCGGCCGGATAGTGAGCGACCTGCGACCCGTTGTTTCCTGCCGCGGCAACCACGATTACGCCAGCTTTGTAGGCATCCTCTATGGCGTCTTCCAGTGCATCGCTGTATGTGTTCGTCCCCAGGCTAAGATTGATTACATTGGCACCATGGTGGATGGCATACTCTATTCCCTTCACCACTGTCATGATTGTGCCCATGCCATCGCCGTTCAGTACCCGTATTGGCATTATCTGTGCGCCCGGTGCATACTCAGCAATGATACCGGCCACCATTGTCCCATGCCCCACACCATCATTCAATAGTCCGTCAGGAAGATCTTCGGCAGCCGCTGAGCTACTGATCATATTGGCCCCCTGAATAAGATGGCCCTGCAGCGCAGGATGTTCAAGGTCAACACCTGTGTCTATCACTGCAACAACTGTTCCCATTCCGACGCCACTGTTTTCGGTAGGGTAGCCATCTACTTGTGACGTCACTGAAGGATCAACATAAGCGCCCGGTTGTCCACCTGCATCAAAAGCCACATGAATCTGGGCAGAGTATGTTGTCTTGGTGCCAATAACCGCATCGGCCTCTGCAGAAAGCACTCCCGGGCTGGTGCCGGCAGTAGTCGTAAATGCCGCAGCGGTAGTATCGCTGGGAACTGCTAAGGTACAGATAGTCCCGCCGTCTGCAACGTCTATTACTGTTGTGTTTAACTCAGCGGCCACGGTGCTTGGGCTGGTTCCAGGCATTAGCGCCACCACAATTGTATCAGCTGCATCCGCCTGTGCCTGTGCAGGCGTAACCTGCAGACTTAACAGGGAAAGTACAGAAACTACAGCCGCTAATTTCGCGGCAAATAGCATTCTGGATACTGCATATGATGTGCTCGGCATAAAGTGTCTCCTTCGAATTACCGTCCGCCCACTATGATAAAGGGTGCCCACAGATAGGCCTGATGTTCAGTTTCATAGGTCTCTAGCTGAGCCAGCCGCAATGCGGCCGGAGGCGCTTCTCCCCGTACCAGGTGTGCATAAAAGCGTTGCATGATCGTTACTGTGGTTTTGTCATCTGCAGCCCAAAGGCTCGCAGCAACATTACTGGCACCCGCCAAAAGAAAACCTCGTGTTAAACCCATCAGTTCGTCGCCTGGTGCAACCCCTACGGATCCCGTGCTGCAGGCGGAAAGTGTGACTAGTTTGCAGTTCAATTGCATATCGTAGATGTCGCGTGCATGCAGCCAACCGTCAGCCAGGCGCAGCCCTGAAAAGAGCGGGTTGTCGCTCCTAAATTCTGCGTGAGCGGCTAGGTGTATGAACGAAGACTTCGGCGCCAATCTCTGAAATTCCGCGAGTGTCGCCTGCTCTCCAGTGCGAAGCGTGGAATGAGGCATCAGGCGAGAAACCTGCTCTGCTTCTTGTGCAACACCTTCGTACCCAGTGCCGGGAATTCCTAAAATCAGTGAACTATCTTCTGGGCTAGGCAGTACACCTGAAGTAGACCTGGTTTGGACCGCGTGCCATACGGAGCAACTGGGAGTGTAAAGAATTTCATAGTCGCGAATCACGGGGCCGTTCGGTCCTTGGAATGCATGGAACGGGAGGCCATGAAGTGCACCGTGCGGTGCAAGAATGATTCGCTTGGCTGAAATTTGGGGCAAAAGACGTGCAAGAAGCAGATCGTAAAGGCATTGAAGAGAGTTGTCAACGGCGGCGGCAATATGGGGAAGTATTGCCTGCACGTACTCACTACTACCGCTGTAACGCTGCAGGTGAAACCGCAGTCGCTGCGCGGCCCGGGCCGCGTCCTGTGGTTCTGCAATATGACGAACGACCTGTAAATTATCGCGGGTCACCACGAAAGCGCAGATTTCGTTGCCGACCGTGCAGAACTCTAAGAGCGTCTCTTCCTGGGTGAGGGCGCGCTGAATAGTAGGAAGCGACGGTAGAGAATAAGGATTGAGCGCAATGCCTACTTCTGCGGATGCTAGCGACTGGTATTCGCGTTCTAATGAGGTATACGACCGCTCCAACTCAGCAAGGTTGTCCGCAGGCATTGCCCCGGGTGAGCGCAATCGGGTTTCTGTATGTAGAACACCGCCGAAAAAATACTCTCTGCTAAGCTGTTCGCGAAGTGCTTGCAGTTTGTCGCGAACAGTGTTAAGTGCGGGGTTAGTTCGCAAATGCGCTGCAACAGTTCGGTTTGAAGTGACTCCTTCCAGCAACACGCGCGATCGGCTCTTCTCCACATACTCCAGTGCACGCACCAGGTCGTTGTCAATATCCCGCTCCAGAAGGCACTCTACCAGGTCGGTGTAAATGACCTCTTTGCCATTGATGTAAGATATGTGGAAGTCCTCAGGAATGATGCGGGTTCTGGTACCTTCTAGCGCTTCCACTGCATTTACAAGGTGACGCATCGCCACCTCTTCGTCACCATTCTGGCGGAAATACTTTGCAAGTGAATACTCGGCACGGCACTGAAGCCATCCGCGACCCACATACCTGGCCCGCCGAGCAATTGCCCGCATCTGTCGGGTGGCGTCGTCGTTTAATTCAAGCCTGATATCGGCTAGCAAAAAGCCTGCTTCGGCAGCCCAGCCTGGTAGACACGCCTGGCGAAATGCCCGTAACGAGCGGCGCGCGGCATTTGCGGCGAGTACGATTTCCCCACGGCTACGGGATATCCATCCCTGCACAAGCGCGCAATGCGCGAGTTGCACTCGATTGCGACTTGCTCGAAAATAGCCCTCGGCAAGCGCGAGCTCCGAGGAGGCGCAATCAAGCTCTTGCATTTTGTTATAAACTGAGGCTGCTATGAGGTGAGCCCTGCCGCGGTCATAGCCTGCGCTCACCTGGTTAAGTTGCGCTTGCGCGCGCTCGCAGCACTGCAACGCTTCTGGAAAAAGACTAATCGAAAGGTAAGCTCCGGCCGCATCAATTTGACACCGTGCTGCCTCATGGGGCCGGTTACTTCGATCAAAAACCCCCGCAGCAGAAATGAACCTTGTAAGCGCCTGGGCATAGTTGCCCGACACATACTCCAGGTATCCAAGGTTAGTATCCACAATGGCAATGTGCAGTTCATCATTGATACTGGTATACATTTCCCGTGCTGCTGAATATCGCGCCAAGGATTCTGGAATGCGGTCTAGGTGGGTTAGCGAATTTGCAATATTGGTGTGCAGTGCGCCTGAAATTGCGGCTTCGGCAGTTTCGCCAAACAAGGCCTGTGCCTTTTCGTAAGTCGTGATCGCTGCCTCATACATGTCTCTGCGGAAGTACAAATTCCCCAGGTTAACCAGAGCGCGCGCCGCATCTTCGGGGAATCCCATAGTTTGCAGGTCCGCAGCAAGATTGCTGGCCAGTTGCTCTGCCTCATTGTGCTGGTCTAGCACGGCCAGCGAGTCGATACTGCCAATAAGGACGGTGCGACTAAATCGATGGTCGCCCCCTTCAGCTGCCCTGCGTGATGCCTCCTGCAGAACGCGTATCGCCTGATCATGGCGGCCCAGTGCTCGTAATGACTGGCCCTGTACCCGCAACGCGCTCGCTGAATCTGCCAGGCCACCAGCGTTCATAGCTACCAACGCGGCAAGTTCTGCAAGCTTTTCACTTACTGCGGGGTCGTTTGCGAGCGATCCGCGCGCCCGCTGAACAAGTTCGGTATATGCAGTATGATGCGATGCTAGAGCTGTAACGATGCTGCTGCGATGGATCTCATTGGTAGAGCAGAGCCAATCTGATAGGTACCTGTCGATCTCTCCAGCCGGTGCATCGGTCATAGTGTATCTCCCACGTGAACATCAGGGACGTTTACAGTGCAGCTGTCGAAGTCAAGGTGCAAATCGTAATCACCAGGGGTTAAACCTGTAGCGTAAAACTCCATATTGGACCAGTCGACAACTGGGCTGGCTCCGTTGTGGCCGACTAAAGCAACCCTGTTAATTCCATGTAACGGTTCGTTGTCCGGAGGAATCATGACACCGATGAGTGCCCAGTTGCCCGCGGCCTGGCGCTCCATGCCAAGTTCTATAAAGTGGTCTTCCGCGCGGTACACCTGCTGAATGGAGGTCGTGACGCCGCGTACGCCGGCGAGTGCCGGCCTTCTAAGGCTGTCAAATACTAATGCAGCGGTAAACAGACTCCGGGGAGAGGAAGCCTGGACACGGCTGGAAGTGGTAAAAATATCGACGGCTCGCGCGATAACGTTGGATGGAGCGGATACAGTGGATGTTCCGACGACGGCCAGGTCCTGCAGGGCCGCCTGCCACCATCTGGATAACTCGTTGCATGATTCGCAACCCTGTGCCAGATGTGCCTGAACTGATGCATGCGCAAGGGGGCTATGCTTTCCCTCGAGGTAGTCTAGTACCTGTTGTGGTTTGAGATGCTTTTGTGGCATAGCTATTCAGCTTTCTGATTGAGCGATTGTTGGATGGTACAGTTATTCGATGCCTAACAAACCGGTAACAAACTGAAGAATGCAAGGGCTACAGAGATAAATACTCGTCGTACCCATATTTGCCAAGAATTTTTTTGAGTTTTTCAAGGCACCTCGCACGAGTTGGACCTATACTTCCTCCGGGAATGGAGAGTTGCTCTGTAAGCTCACTGTAGGTTAAAGGGGGATTGCGCATGTACAGCAGAGTGATAATCTGTTGGCACTGCTCTGGTAATTCACCAATGGCCCGCGTCAGCAACGTCTGTCGCTCCAGATCCAGTAACTCAGCATCCACTTCCTGATTGGTGGAGATAGGCGCTGCGATACTGCAGTCATCCAGCGACACAGTGGTCGCCCCACCTCCGCGGCGTACTGCATTCACTGTACGAATATGGCGGCACACTTGCTGACGGGTAACGGCTGCCAGCCACGACGATAGCCGTTCTGTGTCCTGGAGGGAGCCAAGGTGCTGAAACCAACTAAGGCATACACTTTGAAAGACGTCATCTGCATCATTTCTATCTAGCCCGCACCGAATGATTACAGTATAAATAAACCGCTGATAACGATTTATAAGTTCAACCCATGCGCGCTGGTTGCCGTTAAGGCATTCTTCAACCAGGCGGCTGTCTGATTTCAACAATATCTCCTGAGGTTAGCAATTTAAATATCAAACCCGTATTTGCTTGTCGGCACGCAATGAGCAGTATTTTATTAGAGTGCCCTTTCGACACAATTGTTCCAAACCCTCTGAAACACAAATCCTGATCAATAGGGGAGGCTCATGGAGCTTGTGGTATGAGCGGGAGGACGCCCACTAAGTCATTCAGAGTAGAACAAACGTATTCAATTAGCACACCTATTGTACTGGAAAAACCCCGGCGATGGGTTTATTAAGTTCACCATCGCAATCAGCCACTCCTCAAATCTACCACTTATTTGTACGGTTACTCTTGCCTAGAAGTGCACCCGTGGGCGAATTCTAGTATTTTTCACGATGTTTGTATTATCGCTGCGCATCGTGGCTTCTTCATTATTGTCATCCCCTGTAGACATTGGTTGAAAGTTTGCCTTCGCATTTCAGGAGAAATTTGTCACATGTTAGCAAGCGAACCGGTTGCATCCGCGAATAAGGCTGCCACCAATCATGACAGGCGGCATTTACGCGTGGTTCTGTATTCATCTGGCGTCGTCGGTTTGGGCCACATGCGCCGAAGTCTGCTAGTTGCCGAGGCGATGAGCAAGTCACCGTTGCAGCCAGTGATCCTGATGCTAGCAGACGCACGGCAGGCAGGGTCGTTTGCAATGCCTACGAGTATGGACTGTATAACATTACCGGCGTTGATGAAACACCCGGACGGAACATTCCTGCCGCGTTATCTTTCGCTGTCAACTGCAAGCGTTATCCACATGCGCAGTCAGATGCTGCTCTCGATTATCTCGTCATACAGGCCAGACATTCTGGTAGTCGACAATGTACCTCGTGGTGTACTGGGAGAGCTTCAATCTGTATTAGCAAATCTGCGCGAGAGCAGTGATACAAGAGTGGTGCTAGGTATGCGCGACGTGCTAGACGACCCGGATGCGGTGAAGCGTGAATGGGCAAAGCTTAATAATCAGTCTTTTATAGTTCACAACTATGACGAAGTTTGGGTTTATGGAGACCGTACGCTGAATGACGTGGTAAGCGAGTACGATTTCTGTGCCGATTTAGCCGCCAAAATTCGATACACGGGCTATCTCGACCAATGTGAGCGGCTTCATGGCGACGACGAGATTGAACGGGCAGAGCTGCACTCGTTGGGCCTCTCTCCTGGTTGCTACAACCTGTGTCTTGTGGGCGGCGGCCAGGACGGAGCATCGGTTGCGCATGCGTTTGCTGCCGCAAGTATGCCAACCGGGCAGCAGGGGCTGGTGGTCGCAGGGCCATTCATGCCAGACAGCCAGCGGCTGGAATTACATAAAATTGCTGCCAGGAACCGCGGGATGAAGGTTCTCGATTTTGCAAACGAGCCAACAATCCTGCTGAAACATGCTCGTAGTGTAGTGGCCATGGGCGGTTACAACACCACCATGGAGGTGCTTTCGTTTGAGAAACGTGCGCTGCTCATTCCTCGGGTTATGCCCCGAAGTGAGCAGATGGTACGAGCAGAGCGGCTGCGAGATATGGGGCTCGTAAGTGTTCTACATCCGGCCAGTCTCACCTCCGGTGCGATAACTGCATGGCTTAATGGACCGATGGCAAATAGGCAGCGATCTCGTCATGTCCTTGATATGGGCGGAGTACCACGTATTGCACAGTTCCTGCAGACGCCACTGCCTCGTTCTGCCTCGCATTGTGCGCTCTCATTAATCTAACCAGTTACACCATGGAGGCATTTTCTTATGAAGTTGGGATTTGTAGTGAAACGGTATCCGCGTTATTCTGAAACATTTATTGTTCGCGAAATTATAGCCCACGAAGAGGCTGGGGTACCCGTCGAAATCTTCGCACTTCGCCCGCCAAATGATCATCACTTTCAGGATATTATTGCGCGGGTAAAGGCAAATGTAAACTATCTCTACATGCCGCCATTACCGCCGCAGTCCGAACCAGTACCTGTTGATGCACTGGTGCCATCCGTCTTCTGGGAGACCATGCAGCGAATGTCTGAAACGTTTCCAGATTTCTGGCACCTGCTAGAGCGGGCAAAGGGGGAGGAGGCTCGCAACGTGTACCAGGCTTCACTCTTATCGTTCAAGGTGAAGCAGCTACGTATCACCCATCTGCACGCACCCTTCTCGAACCAGCCGGCAACTGTATGTCGATTGGCGTCGCTGTTTACAGGTGTGCCATTCAGTTTTACGGCACGAGCAAAAGATATTTACCACGAAACCGTGGATCATGAGGATATCCGGCGAAAGCTGGAAGAAGCGTCGGCGGTAGTTACCATTACGCAATATAACCTGCGGCACCTGCAGAATACCTATGGTGAAGCCGCTGCCAAGGTCGAACACATTTACAACGGACTTGAACTCGACCGACTTACCTATCAAGAGCCTGTTTACCGCCAGAACCTTATTGTTGCTGTGGGCCGGTTGGTGCCGAAGAAGGGTTTTGAGCACCTCATTAACGCATGTAGCATTCTTAGAGACGCTGGCAAACAGTTCACTTGCGTTATTATAGGGGCGGGGCCCTTACAGAATACACTGCAGGAACAGATAAACAGGCTTCATCTCGGTGATATTGTAAGGCTTGCAGGACCCCTTCCGCATGTTGAGGTGGCCACAATTGTTCAATCTGCTGCTGCATTTACACTTCCATGTATTGTTGCGGATGATGGCGACCGCGATGGGTTGCCTAACGTTATCTTTGAGGCCATGGCCCTGGGTACTCCTGTTGTATCCACGGACGTTACCGGAATACCAGAAATCCTGAAAGACAATGAAACAGGTTTAATGGTGCGACAACGGGACGCCTCAGCGCTTGCCTCGGCGTTAGATCAGCTTTTATACGACGTAGACCTGCGAGTGAAGCTGTGTCGAAATGCTCGTCGGCTAATTGACCACGATTTTGACGCCGACAGGAATGCGGCGCGACGCCGACTGTTATTCTCCGGGCACAGAGAAAATCGCTCGGTTGCGGAACTGGAGGATGCACTTCGATGAGAGTCGCCTACGTGTGTGCGGATCCCGGAGTCCCCGTGTTTGGTTCAAAGGGCTGTTCGGTTCACGTGAGAGAGGTGATCGCAGGCTTGCTGGAACAGGGTGCGGACGTTACTCTTTTCGCTCGAAATGTAGACGGGGAAATTCCCGAGCGTTTGAAGCAGATCCAAGTGGTGCCATTGCCGGCGTTACCCAAGTCTAGCGACGCTGGAGCGCGTGAGCTAAAGGCGCTCGCGGGCAATGCGGATCTCTTAGGAATGCTGCGGGATCGCGGGCCGTTCGATATTGTCTATGAACGGTATTCGCTATGGAGCACTGCTGCGATGGAGCATGCCTATGCCAGTGGAATTCCTGGGTTGCTAGAAGTTAATGCGCCTCTCATCGAAGAACAGATGAGGTATCGAACGCTGGTCAACATCGATGCGGCCGAGGCAACGGCACGAACGGTATTTAGAACCGCGTCAGCTCTACTCGCCGTCTCCAGCGGCGTTCGAGATTACCTTTGCACCATGCCGGGCACCACCGGAAAAGTGCATCTGGTGCCAAACGGAGTAGACGTCGATCGGTTCTGCCCATCCGTGGCACCGGCATTGGGAGACAGCAACGTAACTACGGTGGGGTTTCTGGGCGGGCTGAAGCCTTGGCATGGCGTAGAGCTGCTAATACAAGCATTTGTAGGTGTTTCATGGCAGGTGCCTAACATCAGGCTGCTCATCGTGGGTGACGGACCCCAACGTGCTTTGCTGCAGTCTATGGCAGCGTGCCATCCTGCCTGCAACATCGTGTTTACCAGTGGTATTGATCCCTCCCAGGTGCCTGCTTATCTCGCTTCCATCGACATTGGTGTAGCTCCTTACCCCGACCTTGACGGCTTCTATTTCTCCCCGCTAAAAGTCTACGAGTATATGGCCATGGGGATGGCTGTGGTCGCCAGCAATATCGGTGACATGCCGTGTATCATCGATTCCGGCGTCTCAGGGATGCTTACCGCACCAGGGGATATAGCAGATCTGCAAAATGCTCTATTGGTGCTCCTCTCGCAGCCACAAACCAGGCTCTCAATGGGCGCGGCGGCACGTCGACAGGTTAGTGAAAAGCACACATGGACCGCCACGACCCGGCGAATACTTCAAATTGCAGAGTGGAGCGTCGTTAAAGCGAAGGTGGCGATATGATGAATGGTTTGCGCCGAGAGGTGAATGCACCCGCGCCGCAGCAGGCGGATCAGGCGACTCCCGCTCATACCATTCGAGTGCGGGCTGCCAGCCTCATACTCTGCTCGCTTGCAGTGCTCTCCTTAGGCTGGGCGACTCTACGGCGCCAGTCTGCAGGAACGTCCCAGTTCAAGACTGCATCTGTTGAGGTGCGAACTATACCCCAAACAATTGAGGCATCTGGTGTAGTGAGTGTGCAGACGGGCTATCAAGTGAAAATTGGATCGCAGGTCAGCGGTCGTATCTCGCGACTGTATGCTACAGTAGGGCAAACAGTGCGTGCGGGGCAGGTAATTGCAGATTTGGACCTGCCAGAAATGAGCGCCCAGCTCCAGCAGTCTGAGGCGAATCTACAAACGGCAAGGACTCGACTTGCCCAACAGCGATCTGCCGCTGCCTTGCAGTTTGCCCAGGACAGGGACGCGGTTATTCAGGCTCGTCAGGACGCAATGGCAAGTCGCGAACAGCTCAACCAGAGCAGAGTTGTCGCTAAAGAGCAGCCCCAACAGACTGCAGCCGCACTAAGCCAGGCTGTTGCCGCGGTTAAGTCGGCAAAGGCCAAACTAGGATTGCTTACAGGTACACAGAATTCTCAGGTGGCAGCTGCCGAAGCCTTAGTACTCAAGGCCAAGGCTGCCTACGATAATGCGCAGGCTGATTACAAGCGCGATCAAGCCTTATTAGATCGCGGTTACATCGCCCCTACCGTTTGTGATGCTGCTCGTGCTGCTGCGCTCTCCGCGGATGCCGATTTGGCGACGGCGCAGCAACAGCTTGCAACGCTTCGCGTATCCCTTCCGCTCCAGATAAAATCTGCTCGCCAGGATCTCGTTACAGCAAGTGAAGGTTTGGCAGCAGAACGTGCGCTTGCAAGGCGGGACGCAGCGCTGCCTATGTCTGTGGCACAGCAACGCGACGCATACAACAAGGCGCTAAACCAGGTACAGCTTACCAGAGCCGAAACCGTTCAGAATTCGATGAAACTGCAGGACATCGCTGCAGCTCAACAGGCAGTGCGTCTTGCTGCAGCTCAGGTGAATTATTATCAGGATCTAAAGAATAAAGACCGCATTGTTACTCCAATTTCCGGCACGGTATTGACGTTGGCCAGCCAGCAGGGGGAAACTGTGGCGGCCGGGTTGTCGGCACCTACGTTAGTGGTAGTAGCAGATCTGCGAAAGCTGCAGGTTGACGCGTACGTTGATGAAACAGATATAGGCAAGGTTCGGCCCGGCCAGCGAGTTGAGATTACCGTAGACAGTTTTCCTGATCATCCCTACGAAGGACATGTTATTCGCATAGCACCATCGTCGACCCTTCAACAGAATGTCGTGACGTACGATGTGGTGTGCGGATTCGATCGGTTACCTCCTGGAATCCGCCCAGATATGACAGCAACTATTGCCATTGATACTGGCGTGCATCGCGGAGCGCTCACCGTGCCGGTCTCAGCCATCCACTGGGGCACCCGAGGCGCGTATATCCTAGCTGAAACCGGAACCACAGTTCGTCGTGTCCCAATTACCACTGGATCAACCGTAGACGGGTTTACAGAGATCACTGGTGATATCACAGCAACAACTGTTGTTGTGGTCGCAGGTAACCACGGGAACAAGGACATTAATCCAGCATCGGTGCCTGATTCGGTCGAAAAGGGAACTTAAGGGAATGCCGATTGTTACCTGCTTTCAGGTTGCTATAGCTGCCCTGTTGACTAACAAGATGCGGACGTTGCTTACCATGCTTGGTATCATCATCGGCGTTGGGTCGGTCATTGCGATGGTTTCTATTGGAAATGGTGCCTCGGCAAAAGTGCAGGCGGCAGTAAAAGAGCTAGGGGTAAATCTAATCTCTGTTACGCCGGGAAATGCAAAATTCAAGCACCTTCCGGGTATCAGTCCGGACACCACCACCACGCTAACCTTAAATGACTATCACATGATACAGAGGTCGTTTCCCGACCTGGTAACCGGTGCCTGTCCATTGGTACGAGGGATGGTACAGGTACGCGACGGCGACCAGGTTGCCTCTGCACAGTTAACAGGCACCACACCGTCGTTTCCCTCTGTAATGAACCGTACAGTGCGTGCCGGCAGTTTCATTACAGGCGACGACGAGCAGATGCGAAAGCGTGTAGTTCTATTAGGTACCACGGTTGTCGCTGCGTTGTTCGGCAGCGAAAACCTAAATCCCGTGGGCCAAACGGTTGAAATTAACGGCGCAATGTTCACAGTACAGGGTGTGCTGCAGCCCAAAGGCACTAGTTCAGCCGGCCACGATCTAGACGACATCGTAATGGTACCGATGTCGACTGCCATCTACCGTGTACTGAACCAGAAGTGGCTTAGCGAAATCGATATTCAGGTAGCGCGAAAGAGTGAGATGACGGTAGCTATGGAGCAGATTACACGCCTGCTCGAGAGGCGGCATCAGATTCACGTGAGCGCCGGCGCACCAGATGACTTTACTGTGCGCAACCAGACTGCGGTACTGCAGGCATCTAGCAGTGTGGCCCGGTCAATGACCATATTGTTGGGCGGTATTGCAAGTGTCTCGCTAGTGGTAGGGGGCATAGGCATCATGAATATCATGCTCGTTTCTGTGCAGGAACGCACCCGTGAAATAGGGGTGCGAAAGGCAATTGGTGCCCGTAGGCGAGATATTCTCCTTCAATTTCTCATAGAGGCATTGATCATGGCCCTACTTGGTGGCTTCGCTGGTGTATCAATTGGGGTGGGAAGTGTATTCTGTTTTGTGAATATACTTCACTGGGCTGCGGTGGTTACTGCAAGTTCAGTTATCACTGCAATGCTGGTATCTGCTTTAGTAGGTCTCTTCTTCGGCATTTATCCTGCGCGTAAGGCGGCATCCATGAATCCAATTGAGGCCCTCAGATATGAGTAAAGCTGTGCATCAAGAGCCAGTGGCTGCAAAACCACGTGCGGCAAGATCGCGCAACTGGCCCCTCTATCTAATGCCCATTGTTCGTCAGTACCAGATGCCGATGGCGGTTGCGGCAATTTGCACGTTTTTGAGTGCTGTTCTAGCAGTGATAAAGCCCTGGCCGCTTAAGGTTGTGATAGACCTCGTGCTTAGTGGCCGTCATCACCACACGCGTGCACCCATCATCGGCCACTGGCTGAACCACGGCGGCCTAACTCGAATGCAGATACTAAACTGGGCGTGTGTTGCTGCACTCTGCATAGCTGCTGCCGCCGGAACCTTAGCCTACATCTCTGCGCGAATTATGGGGGAAGTCGGGCAGAAGGTGATTTTTCAGCTTCGTCAGGATCTGTTCGCACACCTGCAGCGACTTTCGCTAAGATTTCACGATTCGCACAGAACTGGGGACCTCTTGACCCGGTTGACCTCTGACATTCAGGCAGTACAAGACGCTATAGCTACTGGCCTTATAAGCCTGCTTAGCAATACTGCTATGCTGGTGGGAATGATCGGCATGATGTTCTGGCTAGACTGGCGATTCGCCATTGCAGCCACGCTAATCGTCCCGCTCCTGGCCATCGCGGTCTATCGATCGTCCACGCTGATCAAGTCGGCATCCAGACGGGCCCGCCAGAGCGATGGTTTGCTTGCATCCGTTGCGCAAGAAACGCTGGCGTCAATTCGCATCGTTCAGGGGTTGTCTCAGGAAGACCGGCAGGAGCAACTGTTTCGCATTCAGGGCCAAAACAGCCTGAACGCTTATCTTGATACGAACCGGTTTCAGGCAGAGCTTGCTCCCGCAGTGGATATCCTCGCAGCGGTGGGCCTGGTGATAGTTATGCGATACGGTACGGTGCGAGCATTAAGCGGTGCGCTGACCACAGGCGACGTTGTGCTCTTCTTTGCCTATGTAACTGGCCTGTACCGGCCGTTGCGCCAGCTTGCGCGTATGTCCCTCATTGCAAACAAAGCGGTGATCGGACTCGAACGCGTTGCGGCCGTGTTAGACGAAACGCCAGAGGTGCATGATCGCGCTGACGCAATCGTCGCGCCCAGGTTTGATGGCACCATTGAGTTTCGGAATGTCAGTTTTGAGTACGTTACGGGACGTCCGATACTTAACGATATTTCGCTCAAAATACCAGCAGGCCAGCAGGTGGCCATCGTAGGTTCCACTGGCGCGGGTAAAAGCACGCTGGCCAGCCTTATTCCTCGTTTATATGATGCAAACCTTGGTACAGTACTCATTGACGGTCAAGATATTCGCACCTTTCAGGTGCAATCAGTGAGGGAGCAAGTCGCCCTGGTGCTGCAGGATGCGCTTCTGTTTAGCGGAACCTTGCGTGAGAATATTACGTTTGGCTGCAGCACCGCAAAAGAGGAGGAGATAGAACTTGCCGCGCGAACTGCAAACATTTGGGACTTTATCTGCAGTCTGCCGGATGGTCTGGATACGCACGTAGCCGAGCGTGGGGCATCGCTTTCGGGTGGGCAGAAACAACGCATCGCCATCGCGCGTGCAGTACTGCGCAACGCTGCGATACTGATTCTCGACGAACCAACGAGCGGCTTGGACACTCTCTCGGAGATGCTGGTGATGGAGGCGTTGCAACGAGCATCTTCCGGCAGAACAACAATCATGATTGCCCATCGCCTTACGACAACACGTTTTGCTGACCTGGTACTAGTCATGGAGAACGGCATGGTCGTTGAGAGTGGATCACCAGATGAACTGCTGCGGCAAAAGGGAATGTATGCGCGCCTTTATGAACTGCAACAGAGCAACTTACAGCGCGATTACGTACCGAGCGCTGCTACAGCATAGGATTGCTATGGGCGGTGCAGCGGTTTAGAATTAATTGCAACTATTGCAATATTAAGGAGTTACGGCTTTGAGGAATGTACTGGTTACAGGCGCGGCGGGTTTTATTGGATCTCATCTATGCGACCGGCTCTTAAGGGATGGCAGACAAGTAATGGGAGTGGACAACTTCGACCCATTCTATTCTACGGACATAAAGCGCCGCAATCTGGGGTGGGCCATGGCACACAAAAACTTCGCTATGATACATGAAGACATTCTAAATGAGGGCGAGATGTGCCGCGTACTTGCGGATTTCAGGCCAGACGCGGTCATTCATCTCGCAGCCAAGGCAGGTGTGCGGCCGTCCCTTACCGATCCAAAGGGTTATATGGTGGCCAACGTAGCAGGTACTGCCAGCATGTTAGAAGCCAGTCGGCGCGCCGGAGTGTCCCATTTCCTCTTAGCGTCGTCATCATCGGTATATGGCGACAGCGAATACACACCGTTTAAGGAAACGCATCGTACCGACTCGTCGGTGTCACCTTATGCTGCGTCGAAAAAAGCGTGCGAATCTTTGGCGCATAGTTTTCATCACGTTTATGGAATGAATACGACATGCCTGCGCTTTTTTACAGTGTTCGGGCCCAGGCAGCGACCTGATCTTGCGATTGCAAGATTTACCGACTTAATCGCGAAGGACCAGCCAGTCCCAGTTTTCGGTGACGGTTCCACAAGCCGCGATTATACCTTTGTACTTGATACGGTAGATGGAATTGTGCGGGCGATGGAGCGGCCAAAAGGGTACAGCATCTACAACTTGGGCAACAGCTCGCCTGTCTCGCTGAGCGACATGGTTGCAGCCATTGCCGAGGAGTTAGGTTGTACGCCGAGGATTGTGAGGATGCCAGACCAGGCCGGTGACGTGCGAACGACCTTTGCTGACATTACAGCGGCAGTGAGGGATTTGGGCTACCGTCCTGCGACAGGCTTTAGGGACGGTATTCGGCGTTATGTTAAGTGGTTTCGTGCTGCGCAATTTGGTGTGGATACCTGCAATGGTGACTTACCGACCAGTGCTGTTACAGTCGCGGTTGGTTCATCACAGCCGTCAGGAAGGTGTATGCAGGCTGCTCTAGATTGAGTGGGTGGCTCTAATTAGTGCTGGAAGGACGCAAGTCGTCATAGAGATTATCCTGCAAAGCACCGATAAAATAATGATATTCGTGTCATAATAGTGATGCGACAAGCAAAATATCCATATATTCGCGAATTAAGCGATTATCAATCGTATAAAAACTGAAACTAAACGGTTTGGTAACATGTCTATTGTGATGAACCATGGTCATGATACGAGGATAATCCGACAGGAGCGCCTGAGCCGCATTCCAGCAATGGCATGCATTGCGCGGTAAGGACGAGGCGACTGATCGTGAAGACGAGCATTTGCTCATTATTGTGCTGAGCTGCCGGGCTACCAGGCCCGATAGAGCCCAACGAGAACGAAAAGTGTTCTCATAGCAGGAAAGGACGGGTAAAGTGACTGCGTTACTGGCCCATATTGAAGACAATTTTATGGCGCGGGGGCTGAGAATGGTTAATGATGCCTCTCAGCAGGAAGCTCTTGATCGGCTCATGAAGCTGATGGATCCCGTTGCCGACACTATTGCCGAGTCAGACAGCGGAGAGTACCGACTGCGGACGATAAAGCGGCTGGCACAGCTTCGTGCAGCCCGTGCCCGATACGTCTTGCAGACATCAGATGGAATCCCTGCGAAGGGACTTCATCCTCAGGATGAAAATAGTGATAGAACCTTGTCTATAAGGCTTTAACCTTTAGATAAGCAGTAATCTCAAAGCCGGTTAAACTGGAAACTACGCCCTACAGAATGTGAGTTCTGCAGGGCGTTTTCATTCTCACTGGTTCCAGCCTAGCCTACCGTTGATAGATATGCTATAGGTGGCCATATTATGATGGGTCATTGAGTAAAGGGCCCATATGGCCTCGGCGGAATACTCGGCCAGGATGATGCCTAGAGCGATTTGGTGAAGCATGTGGTGTCCCTTAAGTCCTTGGTAGCGCTCTACAAGCAACTTAATTATGTAGACAATGAGCAGGCCAAACCAGAAGTAATCTAAACCAAAGTTCATGGCGAGTGCAAAACCCATGGGGTGCAGTGGAAAGCCAGGCGCCTGGAATCGAATGGTATCTAGGAGCATTACCACTGCAAAGCCTATGACTACAAATAGTATCGCGGTGATGTTTGGTGGCTGATGCCTGCTCGTCAGAGTATCCACGACGCCTGACATATCCCCGCCACCGTCGCCAGCTCCGTAGTGATAACCTTGCAATATGTGCATGAAGTGGCCCAGGAAGCTTCCAGCGATGGTAGCTAGCAGGATGGCGAAAAAGAGGGCCTTCTGGTTAATGCGTGCCGTTTCACCCATCTTCATCGCCTCTAGCTGGTGAGGCATAGGATCTGTGCGATGAATCCTATTCATAAAGAAGAATGTGCTCACCATTCGTGGAACGGCGGACTGACTGAGGTTTTGCGTGCCCGCAAAATCAACAATCATCTGATTTGGGCCCATAAATGCCATCTCATGCGACGGAGCACCAATCTGCGCTCTTAGCCTGGTGAGGGCAGTGGAGAATATGAGGAACAGCACCATGCTTACCGCAGTGATCCATAGCGGTACACGTAAGGCTGTAGCGACTACACAAAACAGAATCATGCTAATGACGAGACCAATGAATGCAACGCGATGCGGAACGCCAGTGTCCCCTTCGGGATGGCCATGTACGATCTGTTGCCAGACCTCTTTAAGGTAGCCTCGCGCTACATACGCGGCGGATACGAAGAGTGCGATAAATGCGCCCCACGACTGCTCACTGAAGTAGGGCGCACTGGGAACCAGTCCACCGCCCCCGAAAACGCCTGCACTGTCGGTAAAACCCATCGAATAGGTTGCAACCTGTTCAATTTTGCGGAAAAAGAAGAAAAAGATGCACGAGAACAGAAGGTCCGTAGGCATGAAAAAGCCGATAACTGCCATATAGGGGAAAATACCAATGGGCGTCCATCCTATAGCGTTAAATGGCGGATTGGGAAAGTAAGTGGAGAGGTCGCCTAAAAATCGCACCTGGATCAACGGAATACTCGGGTAGAGGTAGTGAAATCCGTTGATCATATCGATAGCGAACATTACGACAAAGGCACCCACAAAATATTTGTTGCGCCATAGTGGTAGTTTGCCAGCGCCGGCCTGTACCAGTGCCATAGGCAGCTGAATAATGGGGAAGGAGAGCTTCTCGCGCGAAGTCCATTCATCTCGCATGAGACTGTTGATACACAGCATGGCAAAGCAGATGATGGTAACAATCACAGTCCAGCCGACGATATACCGGCCCCACAGGTGCAAGTGAATCAGCGTGTAATGTAACCCGAAGCCGCCAATTTTAAAATCTTTGAACTTTGGCGCATCCTTCATCGGAATCACAAGCCACTTGCTAAGGTACGGCAGCATCTTATTGGTGTAGGTGGTGTTATTGGCACCGTACAGCGCATAGGAGTATATCTGCGGGTTAATGGTGTTCATCCATTCCGCACCAATGGCTCCTATAACTGTCTGCATGCCGTAAAAGATAACTAGCTCTTCCTCTCGCAAAGCATACTTGGGTGCGTAACGCCTTATCACGAGGTTTGCCAGTACAACCAGGAATGTCATGACTACGGGCGGTATCATGAGTGAGAAGATCACGTCAACCACCTGATCACTCGTCCAGTAAGCCGTCAAGGGAGCGATGAGGAACGCAAGGATCATTACTCGCCAGCTAATCCAAGTTGCACCAGGACGGGTCGGCGTCTTGCCCTCGTCGTCCGACGGCAAATTTGGAACAGACATTTCGAAACTCCAGGATATTTTAATGGTTTAATATTCGACCTTCACCATCAAAATTCCTATTGGTTTTCGCCCTTAGGTATCAAAGTTAAAGCTGATATTTAAGCAATCTTGCATGTTTAGAGCATCTGTCTCCAATTGGCTCACATCACATTAGGCATAGAGGGTTTATTATGATTTTCTGGTACAGCTATGGTGCACAGACGGAGGCCTGGCAGAGGGATTTCTAAGGAATCTTACGTAACACGAGAACCTGACCCACCCTTGCGGGTGTGCGAGGCAAGCCGAAATGGAACCCGGAACCGACTGCATTCCACCTAACAGATGCATTGGCAAAATTCGTAGCTACACTTAAAACAGAAGGCGGGAACGACCCCCAAGTGGATCGTTCCCGCCAAGAAACTGCAAACAACGGCAGTAGGCTACACCTCTAAAAGTAGCGCCTCCGGATCCTCCAGCAACTCCTTGATCCTGACCAGGAAGCGCACCGCATCGCTTCCGTCCACTATGCGATGGTCATATGAGAGCGCAAGGTACATCATGGGTCGAATGACTACTTCCCCGTTTACTGCCATCGGACGATCCTGTATCTTATGCATGCCAAGGATAGCCGTTTGGGGAGAATTCAGTATTGGCGTAGACATTAGCGATCCGTAGGTGCCACCATTCGTTATTGTGAATGTTCCACCTAGCAGCTCGGGCAGTGCAATCTTGCCCTCTCTCGCGCGGCGCGCTAGGTCGCCAATCCCTAACTCAATCTCGGCAAACGACTTTCTGTCTGCGTCACGGAGAACGGGAACCATGAGCCCTTTGTCGGTTCCTACGGCAATACCGATATCATAGAAGAACTTCTTGATGACGTCATTTCCCTGGATTTCAGAGTTGAGGTATGGAAACGCCTTGAGAGCCCCCACGGATGCTCGCGTGAAAAATGACATGAAGCCCAAATTAACGCCGTGTTTCTCCTTAAATGCATCTCGTCGGCGTTTGCGCAGTTCCATAATGGCGGTCATGTCCACTTCGTTGAAAGTGGTGAGACGTACCGCATCAGATTCGGATTGCTTCAGGTTGCGGATAATAGTGAGGCGCAGTCTCGATAGCGGCTCTCGTTCCTCGCGTCGATTTAGTGAAGTCGACAGCAACGCAGCGATTGGCTGAAGCGCGGGCTGGGGCGGAGCTTGTCGCTCCGTAACTGCAGGTGTTGTTGGCAAGGGTGTGGGCGCAGCCACGTGTTGGCGTACGTCTTCGATGGTGACTTTGCCGTTTGGCCCGCTGCCCCTTATCTGATCGATATTAACGCCGCTTGCTGCTGCCATCTTCTCGGCAACTGGGGTAGCGACTGGCTTATGAACTTCCACTGCAGCGGTACTGGGTGGCGGCTCAGGCGAAGCCACAGTTGCTGCCTTTACATTCGTTTCAGCATTCTCTAGCACCGTTAGGGTAGCCAACAATTCGTTGGGGCCAACCACGTCGCCCTCTGGGTGTGTAATGCTGGCTAGAATTCCCGCTACTGGCGCAAACACTTCCACATTCACTTTGTCAGTCGCCAGTTCGGTAATGACCTCATCCTGCTGCACCGACTCACCTGGTGCTTTAAACCATTTACCTACGGTAGCTTCCACTACCGATTCTGCGAGCTGCGGTACGCGTATCTCTACTGCCATGGTAAAGCGATGCTCCCCTTTTTACGGCTGCTACGCAATTATGCGTAACATTGCCTGCTGACAATTGTAAGTATGACCCAAAACTAGCGGGATGTTTTCACAGGTTTGCGTGAAGGTTGCGCCGAAGGTACGTCCGCAAGTACGGACGTAATGAGGCGTTCCTGTTCGGCGCGGTGACGAGGGCTAAAGCCTTCTGCTGTGCTTGCCGCAGCATCCCTACCTCGATATAGAATGGTTCCGTTCCACTCCAGGCTGCGTGCAATTTCACGAAGGTGAGGCTCGCAGTAGGACCAGGCGCCCATGTTCCTGGGTTCTTCCTGCAACCACACTATCTCCTTGAGATTGGGGTAGGCTGCAAGCTTTGCTGCCAACTGCTGCTGTGGGAACGGATATAGTTGCTCAAGCCTGAGTACTGCAATTCGTTCTTCGTTGCTAAGCTCTTCACGCGGCTGCGCCCCCTTATACCGAAGGTTAACATACACCTTGCCCGAGCAGATCACTACGCGCGTGACGCTTTCCGCATGGGCTTCGCTGGCAGGGTCACCAAGAACCGGCTGGAAGCTACCCTCGCTTAGGTCTGAAAGGGAGCACGCAGCGTTCTTATCTCGCAGCAGGCTCTTTGGTGTGAATATGATGAGCGGACGAGGGGCAGTTTCTAGCAGCGCCGCCTGGTGCCGAAGCAAGTGGAAATATTGTGCTGCCGTGGTGCAGTTGGCAACTCGAAGGTTGTCTTCTGCCGCCAGCTGCAGGTACCGTTCAATACGTGCGCTAGAGTGATCTGGGCCCTGGCCCTCGTAGCCGTGTGGCAACAGAAGAACGAGGGAGGGCGTCTGCCTCCACTTGGCGCGGCCGGAGGCGATGAACTGGTCGATGATCACCTGTGCGCCATTTGAGAAGTCGCCAAATTGCGCCTCCCAAATGGTGAGTACGCTGGGCGCATGAATGCTGTATCCGTATTCGAAGCCTAATGCAGCGTTTTCAGACAACGGACTGTTGTACACGGCAAAGGATGCTCGAGCTTGCGGCAGGTGCTGCAGCGGAACGTACCTTGCACCATTCTCAATATCGTGCAGTACCAATCTACGTTGATCAAATGTACCCCGCTCAACATCTTGACCGCTCAGCCGAATCGGTATGCCCTCGCTTAGGATGGCAGCCAATGCAAGCGACTCTGCATGAGCCCATAAAATACCACCTGGCTGATTGATTGCCTCTCTGCGGGGCATGTAGAATCGCCGTTCGGTATCCTGCTGGAAGGTAAAGTTTGAGGGCCTGGAGAGCAGCGCCTCGTTCAACTCAGTCAATACTTTTGGCGATACCGCGGTGCTTGGTGCAGTCGGGCTATTACCAGATCCGTTTGAATGGTCCTGATCGTCCGGTTGTGAAGCCGCGTCCAGCGCGCCGCGCATACGGGTTCGAACCTGATTCGCCATCTCCAATGCCTCATCACGCGAAACCAGTCCTTGCTTTTCCAGCTCGCGTGCCCAAATTTCGCGTGGGCGGGGATGGCTGTCAATGCGCGTATACATTCGCGGTTGCGTGGTACGGGGTTCGTCCCCCTCGTTATGGCCGTAACGCCGGTAGCCCACAAGATCTATGAGGAAATCTTTTCCGAACTGCTGGCGATACGCAAATGCCATACGAGCAGCACCCACACATGCAATGGGGTCGTCGGCGTTTACGTGAACGATTGGAATTTCAAATCCCTTAGCAAGGTCACTAGCATAGAGTGTCGACCTGCCGTCGTGCGGAAGTGTTGTGAACCCAATCTGGTTATTAACAATAATGTGAATCGTGCCGCCCGTCCGGTAACCAGGTAGCCTGGATAAGTTGAGGGTCTCCGCAACGATACCCTGGCCGGGAAAGGCCGCATCTCCGTGAATGACTACCGGTAGTGCGAGATGCGTATCCTGTAGTGGTTCGCCAGCTCGACTTCGCCGCTCCTGAGCTGCACGCGCATGGCCCTCGACAACCGGATTCACAAATTCAAGGTGGCTTGGGTTTGGTACCAGAGTGATGGGCATCTCTGCTACGCCGGCCTCACGGAAGGCACGCTGGTATCCAAGGTGGTATTTTACATCCCCCGACCATCCATCGGCATCCCAACCCGACACCGATGTAGTAGCAGCCGCAAGGTTTTTCTTGAACTCTTTGAGGAGCGTTGCATAGGGTTTGCCTAGTACGTGTGCAAGAACGTTCAGACGTCCGCGATGGGCCATCCCCATTACAACTTCGTGGCACCTGTCCTCTGCTGCGAGCCGAACAATTTCGTCTAAGACCGGTACAAGTGCATCGCATCCTTCCAGGCTAAAGCGCTTTTCCCCCTGAAAATTCTTCTGAAGGAAGTCCTCGAAGATATCCACTTCCGTAAGTCGCATGAGCAGATCGCGTTTGCGGGCGGGATCAAACCCCTGCAGAAAACGACCGCTCTCTGAGGCTTCGCGAAGCCAGTAACGCTCGCGGGCGTCCTGGATATGCTCATCCTCATAGCCAGTAGTCCCGGAGTACGCCTGGCGGAGCAGCGCGATCGCTTCTAGTGCACTGGAGGCGTTGGACGCCAACGGGCCACCTATTATTCGCCCAGGAAGCATCGCGAGTGTCTCGGACGTTAGACCATGCGTGCTGATATCTAGCTCTGCACTGTGGGGTTGGGTTGTTGCAAGCGGGTTTATATTGGCTTCAAGGTGGCCGCGCAGCCGTATAAAGCGCGCTAACCTAACCGCTCCTATCGCTGCGTCTAAGGGTGCTGAGACGCTGTGAGAAAGGCTGCCTGCTGGAACGGCTTCACCCGCTGCCGGGGGCGGCTGGACAGAGTAGGCATCGAAAAATGCCCGCGACTGCGGATCTACGCTTTCTGGATCCTGTAAATATTGCTGGTACATTTCCAGCATAAATGCCTGGTTAGAACTGTGGAAGAGATGGATATCACTCATGGGGTACTCTGGCCTAAATATTGAATTGCGTTTGGAATCCTAACTGATGGGTAACAATTCTAAAGTTTCTCATCATACCGTCATTATGCGCTTTTAGTCAATTATTGTGGAATGATTCGCGCACTTGGTTTCAGCTGCCATAGGATTGGCTAATAACTAATATAAAAACAGTCGCGCAAAGGAGGTTTGAGGTATTTTGCGGAGCTGAATTGGAAAGTGCCTAAACAGACATAACGGTAGGGTGGGGGCTAATCCAAATCGTAACATGCGCGCAACAGACCAGGACCGCGCTAAGTTCGCAAGAACCAGGTCAATTGGGGAGCATTTCAAGTGAATACGGCACAAAATGCCCCCCAGATCATTGTTCTTAATAGGCTGAATGCCATTCAACAATCTGATGGTTCGCCAATATATTACTTAATCAGGCTATCTCTACTTCGTGTACCACATTACTCCAGCAGTGGCAAGTAGGTCATTGTCGCCGATGATGCTACGACCCAGGGCGACGAAAAGGTGGTGGTTGGGGTCTCTATGATAGTCAAGCGCAATTCTAAAATCGACCTGCTCTTTTGCCCCGACTTTGGTTGCTGAGTTGTAGAAAACTTCACCGCCCACAGTCAAGTGATTATTGAGATCGTGTTGAGCCAAGCCGCCAAAGACCCAATAGTCGCGGTTCTTCTCGCCAGGGTTAAGGAAGTATCCACCACCTGCGTTGTATTTCCATTTGCCCACAGACTTTTGCAGCCATACAGGAAGAAACAGTTGTACATGCCCCGCACCCAAGCCCTCTGTGTAGTTTCCGGTTGGAAGATTAATATGCGGATAAATTCCAACCATGGGCGTCTTTGCGTCCTCTTGAACAAACCTATATTTTAACGCAAAGTCAAAGTCTCCGGGACCAAAATAGGAATGACCACTTCTTGGAGAGTTATACAGTAACGGCATCGACAGATGATACTGCAGGTTTTTGCTGCGGCCGTAGTCGGCTTCTACGTAGGGCACCTGCGCTACATAACTGCCATGCCCCGTGTTCACACTTCCAAGTACAAAAATCTGCCACTCACCGGTGGGTACTGGTTGTGGGTTATCGGTAGTAAAAGGAGGGCCTGCTACTGCACAGGTTAACGCCGAAACCATAAGTGCAGCCGCACTTATCGCTGACAAACAAAGACGACGATGTCCAGAGAAAAAGTTCAATCGAGGAGGGTTCCTTCTAGATGAATGTATGCGTCAAAAATCCACATAATAATATTACCTTAATATTTACGTCACGTTCATAATATTGCGCATTCTTCTCGTACTCACATTCTAATAATATCTGCCGCATGTATTGCTTTTTGTCGCATTATGTTCGAGGTGTTGAGGTGCTATGGTCGTTCAAAAGCGACCGTTCTTGTTGCTTTACCAAAAACTGTTAATGTTATCTTAATTTCATGAACAATACATTATGTTATCAATTTCGATTCATGACTGCAGAATAAGAATTGACTGCCATGCGGGAGCTGTTTTCCATCACAGCGGCAGTGTTGTTCTGCCGCGCGCCATAATTGCAACATCATCTACAGCCCCTTTTCGCCCCAAGTTCATATAAACTTGAACAAAAATTGCAGTGAGTCTACATATAGCAAAAAATCAGGCCGATAATCGCTCGAACCAAATTACAGAACGCGCAGGCAGCGAAGATTATTCGTACGTCAGCAACCAGCCGGACAACAAGATAAACCGACCGGTATTTGCGACGATGCCAAGGACAAAAACTGTATGTTTGAAGCCGGAGACAAGCTGGAAATTGACGTGCTGGGTCAACAGTGTAGGTATACAGGCGTAGTACGCCAGACCGATGATGACCACTTGCTAATCTGCATTCCGCCTGGATCCGACGACCTGTTTGCGGAGGGTGTTCCCGTAAGCCTTACGCTGGCTCAAAGCAAGGGCCTGTTTCAAATGGATACACGCGTACTCAAGGCTAAAGCCGGTCAGTTTGTTGTCAAGCGCACTCGGCCATGCCTCATTCAACGTCGCAGATCTACACGCGTGGCTGGGTACCTGCCTGTGCGGTTTTGCCTAGGAGCAAATATTGAAGATGCCCCGGGATGTTTTGCAAGGGACAGCCAATCCGCGAACACCGTAGATTTGAGTATTGGCGGGTTAAGGATGCGGATGGATCATATTCTGTGCTCTGGCGTCAACCTTCTGCTAGAAATTCGCGCTGAAGACGACCATCTAATTGTGTTAGAGGGGGTTGTTGTTCGAAGCGCAGCGGCACCGGAGAGACCCGGTGAACCACAAGGGCGTTATCTGGTTTCCATTCGCTTTACGAAGGTTTCCAGGGTCGATCAACTGGAAATTCAGAAGTATGTCTCGAGAATGCAGGTGCCAACATGATCCCTTCTATTACCGTTACAGGTCCGGTTGAGGCACAACTTCTCGTTAAGAACCCCAAGGCTGGTTCTAGAACACTTTTCAGT
The DNA here is from genome assembly GCA_021777995.1 of bacterium. GTDB lineage: Bacteria > Armatimonadota > Chthonomonadetes > Chthonomonadales > Chthonomonadaceae > JAJZFK01. Next base: position 28,756 of record JAJYCW010000004.1, on the reverse strand, counting down.
GCACTGTTAATTCGCCTATGTGCCGGGACTGCCATGGTGCAGCTGGTTGGCGACTATATTCCTCAGTGGGGCGATACTGTCCGGCTGCGAGTAGAGGATGGAGAGTTCGTGACGGAATTGGAGGGCGGTGTTGCTCTGGTGGGTGTTACGAGCTCTCAACGATGCACCCTGCTGGTTCGTTGTTGGCAGCATATCGTAACCGCCCAGCGCCGCAAATTGCCACGAATGCATTGCAGCCTCCCAATTTCTGTAGCATCGAAAAACGACGGTACTGCGCCTGATAAAGGTTGGGTACCTGCAATATGTACTGAACTTGGTGCAGGGGGGTTGCGATTTACTTCTGCTGCGGCCTTCGCAGTTGGTGAGGTCATAGCAGTATCATTGCCGTCACAACAAGAATCAGCTGCCGACCAACCGGCGGCGCGTGACTGTATTACGGCACGTGTGACAAGACGGCGTCGTGCTTCCGACAGTGATTTATGGGAACTTGCGATAAGGTTCGAGATGATCAGTACGAGGCAAGGCCAACTGTTATCCGATCTGTTTGCAGCTTAATTGATAATGCTTGCACACGTAAACAGGCTTTGCGGAGGATGAAGTTTTGATAGCAGACTTATACGGGTCGTCATTCATCGTGGTCGCGATGGCAGCGCTTCTAGGACTTTGGGCTCTGCTGATGGTACGGCGGGCACGCGGGGCCGCCCAAAAGTACGCCGCATTGAAGGTGGCCGAGGAACGAGAAGCAGGCCGGCATCTCTGCATTTCGGTAATTGAAGCGCTGGGGTTCGCTCTGGATGCTGCCGATCCCTATGGCTCTGGCCACCTGGAGTGCGTTCAGAATTGTGCCCTGAGTACAGCAAGGGTGATGGGCCTAAACGATCAGGATATGACCGCCCTGCGCGTTGCAGCGCTTCTTCACAACATTGGGCGCCTGGGGGTGCCGGAGCATATTTTTCGCAAGGCTGATACTCTTACGCCTGATGAAATGGAGAAGCTCCGTACACATCCGGTGTTAGGTGCCCGCATCCTGGCTTCTGTTCCATTTCCATGGCAGGTGGTTGACCTCGTAAGGCACCATGCGGAGCACTGGGATGGGTCTGGTTACCCAGACGGCCTTAAAGGGTCGCACATACCGGTGGGAGCCAGGGTGCTAGCAGTTGCGAATGCCTACAGCGCGCTGCAGCACGAGCGACCGTACAGACCTGCACTCACTCCTACCGAGGCAATTGCGCAAATCGAGGCGCGCTCTGGAACACAGTTCGATCCTGGTGTAGTTGCTGCGTTCCGGTCAGCAGTATCACAGATGCACCTTGAGGAATCTTCAGCAGTACATCCTTCGCTGGCGATGACCATTGAAGATGGACGTGCGGCATTGCAGGATATTGCGCTCGCGCAAAAGGAGTCTGTGGTTCTTCAGGAACTCACCAGGGCGTTAACCGGCTCGCTTCACCTTGAGGCAGCGGCCGACACGCTTCTTAAAAGCATCTCGGTTATTACCGGTTGCGATGGATGTGTCCTGTTTCTACCAGAGCCAGCAGGCGAATACTTGCGTGCGGTTGCTGCGTTTGGCTGCAATCGCCGTCATTTACTGGGTAGTTCTGCACGGGTTGGAGCATACCTCACTGGCCGCGCATTCTACCGCAATGAGGTCGTTCACGCATCATTTCTTGCGGATGATATCATGCTTCGCAACGTGAGTGAAACCTGGGAAACCTTTAGGTCCACGCTTATTGTGCCTCTAAATGCGGGCGAGCATTGCGTGGGAGTAATTAACCTGTACAGCGTATCACCAGAGGCTTTCGACCATGAAACTGAGCGCGTCATGCGGCTCATTGCGGGACAGGCCGGTCATGCACTGGAGAATGCTCGTCGGTTTAAGGAAGCACAAGAATCTGCCTACACCGATTCGCTTACGGGGCTGCGTAACAACCGATTTCTGCGAGAGTACCTGGAGAAAGAGACCAATAGAATTTCCAGGGACGGTTCTACACTAGCAGTACTGAATATTGATCTTGATCAATTCAAGCCCATTAACGATCAGTACGGACACGCAATGGGTGATCAAATCCTGAAAGACATTGGCGACATACTTCAGAGCCATGTCAGGAATTACGACCTTGCGGCTCGATATGCGGGAGATGAGTTTGTCGTTGTGCTAGCGCGTGCGGACAGGAATGGTGCGGAGATCGCAGCCGGCAAATTACGCAAGGCCGTGGAAAAATATGCTCAGAAGGTGATGTTGAGGGACCCTCAATTTCCGTTGCTAGGTTTAAGCATAGGAATCGCAATATGCCCGGAAGACGGCACGGACCTTCAGGAGCTATTGCGCAAATCGGATGGAGCCATGTACGCCGACAAGCGCAGCAGAAGAGTAGGACGAGAAGCCGCATAGGCTCCTCGCCTCAAAGCGGCTGTAAGGTAACTGCGCAGGACCTGCTGGCTAAAGTGCTTTTGCCAGCAGCGTCCTGCTTCTAACGTCTAGTACTGTCGCATCTTTGATTTCGAAGCGGTTTCCATCGACATCGCAAAGAAGCAGATGCGTATCGCTAAGCCAGTTGGCTGTTTCCTGAAGGTTGACTGTTACGAACTCGCGAATGCCGCGGTCGGTTTCAACGGTCCAGTAGGTCGCACCATACTCCACTTTTACCTGGTTTATTGCGAATACGGTAGCAGTTAGCGTTCGCTTCCGAAGGATACCCTTTACGGCTTTCAGGGACTCCTCATCGAGTTCGTCAGGATCCGCCAGCGTGACGATCTCCTCGCCCTTGCCGTCTAGGAGTGCCAAATACCGACCGGGATAGCGCATGGGCGATGCCCAAACTGGCGTGACAGAGGTGTACGAGATCGCGTCATTCACCGTCAGCCGTAGTTGAGTATCCGGGTTGCAGAACAAGCGAAGATCCTGCGCGCGCGGCTGTGCTGGCGTCAATCGCCCACCTCCATAATCTGAGTGACCTGACTCTGAGTTTGCACGAGATGATAGAAAACACCCTGTTTTTCAAGCAATTCATTGTGTGTACCCATTTCGGCTATCCTCCCCTTTTCCAGCACAATCAGGCGGTCGGCATTGCGCAGCGTAGAAAGCCGGTGAGCTATTGCAAAAGTTGTGCGCCCCTTCACTAGATTGGCGAGCGCCTCCTGAATTTGCCGCTCTGTTTCTACATCGACGGCGCTGGTGGCTTCGTCTAGGATAAGAATGCGCGGGTTATGCAAGATGGCGCGGGCAATAGATATGCGCTGACGTTCACCACCGGATAGCTGTGCCCCCTTTTCACCTACCATCGTATCATAGCCGTCTGGTTTGCCTAGTATGAAATTGTGCGCGTTTGCCTGTCGTGCCGCAGTCACAATCTCTTCAAAGGGTGCGTTAGGCCGCGCGTATGCAATGTTCTCCGCTATTGTCCCGTTAAAAAGGAAAGGATCTTGAAGAACTACGCCCACCTGCTTGCGAAGCGCTTGTAACTGAAACTCGGTGTAGTCCACGCCGTCTATTGATATTGTTCCTGCGTCTGGCTGGTAAAACCGGCAGAGCAGGTTGATCGTTGTCGACTTTCCTGCACCGGATTTGCCCACAAGTCCAATCATTTCTCCCGGTTCCGCAACGAATGAGAGTCCATTGATTACGGGGTTGCTCTTATCGTAACCAAAGCGAACGCCATTGAATTCCACACGCCCGACGATTGGAGGATGATTGTCGGTGTCATCGTAGGGCTCAGTTTCCGCATCGATTACTTCGAATATGCGCTCTGCCCCTGCCATTGCGCGGCTAAACCACTGATTGAGATCGCCAAACCATTGCAGGGGACCATACACCATGGCGATGTACGAGTTGACCTGTATAAACTGGCCCAGCGTGATTTCGTGAGCGTATACCATTTCCCCGCCAACAATCCAGTTGATAAGCTGGCCCGAGGCAACTAGAAGTGTCATGGCGCCAAACACCGTGAACCAGCGAGTATCTGCCTCAATACCCGCACTACGCAGGTCTCCATTTCGACTGCGGAATTTGTGCATCTCGGCTTCTTCTCGGGCGAAGATCTTGACGACTCTAATACCGGTTAGTGCTTCGTTAAGATGCATGTGAAACCGCGCCCACTTTTGCCCTACTTTGAAGTAGAGCCGGCTGATGCTGCTCCAGCTTACTGCGCTAAGAATTAACATCAATGGAACGGGCGCCATAACGGCGAGGGCAAGACGCCAGTTGGTGACAATCAGCATTATCGTGATGCCCAAAAACAGCAGACTATTTGAAGCCAGATATGGTAGGCCATCAACCAAAAAGCCCCAAACGCGGTCTGTGTCCTGAGTAACCCGGCTTGTTATGGCGCCAACCTGCTTCTTGTCGAAATATGACACCTGCAGAAGTTCAATTGCTTGAAAAACGGCAGAGCGCAAATCGGCAGCAATACTACCGGCAAGGTAGGCTGTTGTGCGACCGGAAGCTATCTGCAACAGGGCAGTAAGGCCAATTACCACTGCCCACAGTGCGATGGTCTTATATAGTATGATCAGGTGTTGGTGCTTGTTAAACACTGCATCTACAAGGTGCCCCTGAAGCAGAGGTGGAACAAGATTTATGGCAGTGGTACATAGCGACAGAACCACGAGAAGCATCGCTTGCCGGAAGTAGGGACGGAGATAACCGGCTATGCGGTAGAAGGTACGATTTCGGTTTACGCAAACCGGGCAGGTACCATCTTTATCGGGCAGCAAGCGACCACATTGTTGACACCGAAGTGGCTTAGTGCTAATCTTTATGCTTAACGGGTTACCACCTGCAAGCTGTTCAATGCCCCTTGCGCACTCAGAAAAGGCGGCGGCTAGTGTGAGCGAGTAGGCAATGACGGGTATTATTACCCCACCTTTGCAAGTAACTTCCATTTGGCCGCCACCAATGAGCGGCTCGTTGCGGGCTGTGATGATATCAGCGAGTTCTACGCGCAGTGATTCTGTGCCGTCTGCTTCAATTGTCCTCAGGAAGGAACTGGTAACTTCCAGAGTGCGGGATGCAAATTCTCCCTGCATACCAATATCAGAAACCAGTGTTATCAGTACGTCAGCAGGCGCGCTGGTAACAGTAGCCATTCTTTACCTCATGCTTCGTTAATCGGCTGGCTGCGCAGCCGCATGGATGATGTACCTGTCGTGGTACGCCAACCTTAAGTTCAACAACCGTGTTTAATGTCCCACGCGAGTGGCAGTGTGCGGGGCAGCATTTGCAGTTGCGGTACCGCCACCTAAAGAACAATATCGACCCGAGATGCAGTATTGCTAATCAAACGCTACGATCTCACCCAAAGCTGGGAGTGTTTAGAAATATGATTCGACATGATAAAGGAATTACAGCAGGTGCCATTCTACCGCATGGAAGTACTATTCCAGAGCTGGCAGGGGACCAAGAGCAACTTATGGCAGGACTGCACCGGGCATGTCTGTTGGCAGGAGCGGCAATCAGCCAGTGTCAGCCAGAGTGCATACTGGTGATCACCCCGCACGGTATGGTGCTGGACGACATGTTTACGGTTTGTCTCTTTAGTCACGCGTCGGGGAGTCTGGACGGTGAAAACGGTGGCATCACGGGATGTTACACAATCGATACAGAATTATCTGATTACCTTTGGAAGGAATTGCAGAGCTATGGTGTTCCCGCTGCCAGCCTCGTACCAGATGCAGGCGAGGAGGAGACACAGCACATGCCGCTAGACTGGGGGGCCCTCATTCCATTGTGGTATTGCACCAGGGATTGCGTGGTGATGCCGTCCATTGTGTTAGTCACACCATGCCCATCACTGACCTTACAACAGCACATGGATTTTGGCGCCGCAGCCGCACGAGCAGCCCACACGTTAGGGCGTAGAATGGCGGTAATAGCCTCCTCAGATTGGGCTCACCGTCATGAGGAGAGCGGACCTTATGGCTTTCATCCAGCCGCAGCTGAGCTAGACCGGCGCGTTGTAAAGGCGGTTAAATCTAACAGCCTGCATGAGTTGGAGGAGCTAGACGAGGATTTAATATCTGACGCGGCAATTGACGGGTTATGGCCAACTACGATGCTTCGCGGAGCATTAGCGTATGAAATTACTCATGGTACGCATTTCGAACATGAATTTCTGCACTATGATCATCCCACCTATTTTGGAATGCTTGCCGCCACCTGGAAGCGTAGTAAACAGGTGGCGGCGCAATAACGGCTTTGGTCGCTAGCCGCCTATGAGCATCCGTACACAGAACCGCAGTTTAGGCATTTGAAACAGGCGCCGTTACGAACCATAAGGCTGCCACATTCTGTGCAGATGGGGGCATCCGACTGGTTCTGGAAGGTTTCGTGTTCCACTTCTACTCTGGATTTCGGTAGCGACTCGCTGGTGGCGATTGCTTCTACCGGCTGCCCGGAAAGGGTAGGTGGTTCAGGCTGTGTTTCTGCCTTCAGGAATTTTAAGCCCAACCAGCGGAAGATATAGTCTGATAGCGATCGTGCCACGCGAATGTCCGGGTTGTTCGTGAAACCAGACGGCTCGTACCGGGTATGGGCAAATTTGTCTACGAGTGTCTGCAGAGGCACCCCGTATTGTAGGGCGAGAGAGATGGCCGTGGCAAACGAGTCCATCAGGCCAGAAATGGTCGAACCCTCCTTGGACATGGTGAGGAATATTTCACCGGGCTGCCCATCCGGATAGAGGCCAACAGTAATGTAACCCTCGTGCCCTGCAATACTGAATTTGTGTGTTACAGCCTGTCGCTCGTCAGGCAGTTTGCGGCGCAATGGTTGATGAATGACGACTGGCTCTGCAATTTTCACTCTGTCGAGGGCTTCTGGCTCCAAGGTCTCGTCGCTCTTGCGCGTAGTAAGGGGCTGTGTTCGCTTCGATCCATCTCTGTAGATGGCAATAGCCTTAAGTCCCAGACGCCATCCTTCGAGGTAGACGCCCATGATGTCTTCAGCAGTTGCTTCGGTAGGCATGTTGACAGTTTTCGAGATAGCACCAGAGATGAACGGCTGGGCAGCTGCCATCATTCTCACGTGGCCCATATAGTGTATGGAACGCGTGCCATTTCCTGGTTTGAAAGCACAGTCAAAAACAGGAAGGTGTTCTGTGCGCAGGTGAGGGGCGCCCTCAATGGTGTCGTTTTTATCAATGAACTCGATAATCTCGGCTGCTTCGGCAGTGGAATAACCCAGTTTCGCAAGGGCTTCCGGCACCGTGTTGTTCACGATCTTCATGACACCGCCACCAACCAAGCTCTTGTACTTTACAATGGCGATATCTGGCTCAATTCCTGTGGTATCGCAGTCCATCAAAAAGCCGATAGTGCCAGTTGGGGCAAGCACCGTGGCCTGTGCATTTCGGTACCCGTGCTTTTCACCACTCTCAATGGCCTGGTCCCAGCTCGCTCTGGAACATTGCAACATGTCGGCGGGTACCAGATCCTGCGCAATATCCTCCACTGCGGTCCGATGCATTCTCATCACCTCCAGGAAGGACGTCCGGTTCTTTTTGTAACCGGTAAAAGTCCAGCCATGGTCTCTAGCGATGACGCTTGATTGATGATAGGCAGTGCCCGTCATAATGGCGGTTATCGCGGCAGAATAGGCTCTCCCCTCGGGGCTGTCATACGGCAGGCCGCGCGCCATTAGCAGCGCACCGAGATTGGCATAGCCAAGACCCAGTGGACGGTAATCGTGGCTGTTCTCCTGAATAAGCGGTGTAGGGTAGGAGGCGTTGTCCACTATGATTTCTTGAGCAGTGATGAGTATTCGGCACGCATGCTGGAACGATTCTGTGTCGAATTCGCCGTCGGCGTGCCTGAACTTCATTAAGTTAAGGGAAGCAAGGTTACATGCGCTGTCGTTCAGGAACATGTACTCGGAGCACGGGTTGCTGGCATAAATCTTGTCGGTCGCCTTACAGGTGTGCCACCGGTTGATGGTAGTGTCATATTGCAGACCAGGATCACCACAGACCCAGGCTGCCTGAGCGATCTTGTGCATCAGGTCGCGAGATTTGTAGGTGTTGGCCGGCTCACCAGAGAGAACGTACCTGGTAGACCAGCTGGCGTCATCCTGAACGGACTCCATAAACTCGTCAGATACCCTAACCGAGTGGTTTGCATTCTGGAAGTTTACCGAATCGTAGGCACCGCCAGGCACGTTAAACATTCCGCTATAGCCAGCGTCAATAAGCGCCCAGGCCTTCCGTTCCTCCTTCTCTTTGCATTCGATAAAATCCACAACATCTGGATGGGAAATATCCAGCATCACCATTTTTGCTGCACGCCGCGTCTTTCCGCCGCTTTTGATGGCACCCGCGAACTGATCGAAACCACGCATGAACGAAACGGGGCCGCTCGCTGTCCCGCCGCCCTGCAGTGGTTCGCGCGACGAGCGTATGGGTGAGAGGTTTGTGCCGGTGCCGCTTCCAAATTTGAAGAGCATTCCTTCCGTTTTTGCAAGTGTCAGGATGGAGTCCATGGTGTCATTAACACTATTAATGAAGCACGCAGAGCACTGGGGCCTGGGCTGATCGGCCAGACCGACATTGAACCAGACAGGTGAGTTGAAGGCAGCAAATTGATGTAGCAGCAAGTAGGTGAGTTCATCCTGAAACGCGTTGGCGTCCTCGGCAGTGGCGAAGTATTCCATCTGTCGACCCCATTCTGCAATGGTGTCGGCTACTCGTGAAATGAGCTGCCGTACCGATCGTTCGCGCTGTGGAGTACCTACGTGACCCCGGAAGTATTTGGAGACCACCACGTTGGTTGCCAGTTGCGTCCAGCTCTTTGGAATTTCGACGTTTGTCTGTTCGAAGACCTTCTCACCGCGTTCATTGGAAATAACCGCGTCGCGTAGTTCCCATTCAACTCCTGCATAGACGTCGCAACCCGGCTGCGTATAACGCCTTACAACGTGTATTCCAGACGCTCCGTTTCCGCGCCGGCTCGTAGATCGTGCTGCTTTCACCTCGCGTACTCCCACCGGAGCAACTACCGCTTCAACGGTTTCCTCCGGCATAATTGCGGCCGACATATCGGTCTGCTGAGCAGACGGTTCTTGATCCAACGTTGAGTCCCTCCCTGAAGTACTGCTAATCAATGCGGGTTCTGGTTTTATAGTTATCTTAAGATGAACTGGCAAACACCGTGACGAATGTGGCTAGTTTGATTCTTTACGCGCCGAGCTGCGCCGCAGCATGGTTACAATTTCGCGGAACTGCGTGGCATCCTCGAACTGTCGGTAAACCGAGGCAAATCTCACGTATGCCACGTGATCAAGCGATTTAAGATGATCCATCACCATTTCGCCAATCTCCCGTGTGGACACCTCGGGCTGAAGCCGGTTGCACAGCATTCGTTCGATTTCTTGAGCCGCTTCTTCCAGCATGTCGGAGCTTATATTGCGGCCCTTACACGCCAGCCTCATACCGTGGATGATATTATTGCGATCAAACGGCTCGCGCCTACCGTCATTTTTGACTACAAAAAGGCGCATCTCTTCAATCTCTTCCATCGTGGTAAAGCGTCGACCGCAAATCTCACACTCTCGTCGCCGCTTGATTGCTGCGCCATCATTCACAGAGCGTGTTTCCAGCACTCGGTCATGATTCACCTGCCCACAGAACGGACATTTCATATGACCACTCTCCCTAAATGTGCCTGTATACAGTGCACGACATAGAATATCATACTATATCTAGTATGTCAACACATTTTTTTGCCGATGATATTGATCTGTGGGTGTTTTGTTTTTATCATGAGGGATAACGAACAGTGGAAATCGTCTAGCAGAAAAAGAGCCGGCAACCTTAACAGGTTGCCGGCATACAATGCGTAAAATAGATTGTGTGAGGTTAGCGCTTACGAGATTTAAGTGTAAACAAGCCGGTTGCAGCCAGCAGGCACATAGCAGTGGATGTGGGTGCTTCTGGTACGGCAGGTGGCGGGTCAGGAGACAACAGAAATGCGGCAGGCGTGCTGTTCGGGTCTGTTCCGTAGCCCACTATATCCCCGTTGCTATTGATGCCGGTTGCGCCCTGCAACTGCCAGCCGCCGAGATTGTTGACCAGGTCGTTCAGGTTGTACATCATTCCGCCGTTAGCAACGAAGGCATTCAGGTTACCGAGGTTGTCAGAGGAGGTACCTACAACGACTCCGCCAGAATTTACTGCTAACGCTGCGCTAAAGTTGGAGAAACTCCCAAGCGCCCCAAGGTCGGTTGTTACGCCATTTTTATAAGCAAAGGCATGTTGAGTGGCGCCAAACGAGCCGCTAACGGCGTCAGCGGACCCCACGACTTCGCCACTGGCATTTACGGCGTTGCCAACGCTATTAGGAGACGGACCCGCCGTCACAAGACCTGGAAGTGTGATAAGTGACGCCGAGTTCAGGTTGTAAATGAATGCATGCTGAACACCGGCACTGTCCTGCCAATAACCGGTCACGTCGCCATTGCTGTTAATTCCGGTTGCCTTGCTCTCTACTGCGCCAGCGCCAGCAGCCGCAATCGCACCATTCAGATCAGTCATTGTGCCGTTGGAATAGACAAAGGCATGCATGGAGAAACTGTTGCCGCTGGTACCGCTCGCGTCTCCCACTACTACGCCGCTGTCATTAATACCCAGCGCCTCGCTATACTGCATTCCAGGAAGGGTGCCAATCTCCGTTATGGTTTGCGAACCTGCACTTAGCACAAATGCCCTGGTAACGCCGCTTGCATCATCTGAACCTACAATCGTCCCGCTGTTGTTAATGGCATAGCCGTAGCTGTTTTGCGGAAACGAACCAAATTGCGTGGTGAGCGAATTGACATCCGCGATGTTCCCGACAGACGCAGAATAAGCATCGCTGGAAAACGATGCGGTCGTTTGGTAGCCTGTAACCGTAGCGGTGTCGTTAATTGCAGTCGCGGTGCTGCCGTAAGCGCCTAACATGAGTGGGAGTTCAGAAATATTATAATGCACTGGTGATGCTAAGGCGCACCGACCTATAAGCAGTGATGAGGCAACGCATGTAATATGAACCGCCGCGCGAAGTGCAGAAGATTGACGCATGAACCTTGTCCTTTACTTACCAGGCAACCGTTAATGCAGGCAAAATGAAGTTGAATACGCTGCAAACCTATTGTGCAGCAGACCCAAGGAATTGCCGTAATCGATGTGTTAACCAAGTCATAAACCACGGAGGCGGATCGCACACCATAGTGTACTGCACGCTCGCTTTATGTGATAACAGCGCGACATGTGCGCTGCTGGGCATCCATAAATATGGGTTTCCTAAACTTAATAACAGCATAGAACTGTGAAATATTACCACCGAACTATTCTGCCGGCAACTGAGATTTCTGCCAGTTACCCGTTAAACGTGCTACTGGCCTGAATGGTGACTGACAAAGTTAAACCAATTGGCATGGGATGATCGTCTGATGTCGGTTTATGGATATTTGTGGCGTTAGTGCCAGTAAATGCACCAAATAGTCGTGCTTCAGCGTATGATGGTATACTTTTCCTAATAGACGGGTAGGCAGCGTCGCCGCCTCGTCGTAAATTCATGAGGTTTCATCATGCAAGAAGGGGTCGAGAGATCTATCACCGAGATACGTGAAGGTCTAAGTTTTGACGACGTGCTGCTTGAGCCGCGCGAAAGTAATGTTCGGCCGGATCAAACGGACCCGCGCACCGTGGTTGCTCGTGATATTCTGCTTCGATCGCCTATAATGAGTTCTCCAATGGATAGAGTTACCGGCGCTCGCATGGCCATCGCAATGGCGCGTGAGGGCGGGATAGGAATACTGCACAGAAACCTCACCCCTACAGCACAGGCAGAAGAAGTTGACAAGGTAAAGCGGTCAGAGCACGGCATCATTGTAGACCCGATCAGTCTGCCGCCGGACCGCACAATTCAGGACGCACTCGATATTATGGAGCGGTACCATATCTCGGGTGTTCCAATTACTGAACCAGTGTCGGGCATTCTGGTGGGAATTCTCACCAACCGAGACATCCGCTTCGAGACCAACTATCGCCGTGCCATATCGGAAATCATGACCACCGATGCTACGCGCCCTGGCGGGCTGGTAACTGCCCCTCCAGGGATTACATTGGAGCAGGCACAGGACATTCTCCAGAAGCACAGGATCGAGAAGCTGCCAATTGTTGACGAAAGTCGGCGACTTCTGGGCCTCATAACGATTAAGGACCTGCAAAAGGTGCGCGACTATCCTAACGCTACAAAGGACAGCCGGGGACGCCTAAGGTGCGGAGCCGCAATTGGGCCGTTAAGAGATCCTGTAGGGCGTGCGGCGGTTCTAGTTGAGGCCGGCGTAGACTTAATTGTAATTGATGCAGCCCATGGCCATTCAGCTGGGGTGCTTACTGCTCTGGAGGCAGTAAAACGCGAATTCCCGGATCTCCCGGTGATGGCCGGAAACGTTGCTACTGCGGAAGGCACCCGTGCTCTTATCGAAGCTGGTGCAGATGCCATCCGCGTCGGTTTGGGTGCAGGTTCTATTTGTACCACGCGCATTGTGAGCGGCGTAGGAGTTCCTCAGCTCACCGCAGTCATGGATTGTGCAAGTGAGGCGCGGCGCTATGGTATTCCTGTGATTGCCGACGGAGGGATTCGGTGGAGCGGTGACGCGGCGAAGGCGCTGGCAGCTGGCGCCGCTGCCGTAATGGTGGGCAATATGCTGGCAGGTACCGACGAGGCACCTGGTGGTGTTATCCTTTACCAGGGTAGGGCATATAAGGACTACCGGGGCATGGGTAGCGAAGGTGCGATGCAGGAAGGTTCTAGCGACCGCTACGGCCATGATTCAAATGCACGCCACGTTCCAGAGGGCGTAGAGGGGCGCGTCCCCTACAAGGGGGCACTTCAGGATACCTTCTATCAACTCCTGGGGGGCATTCGATCAAGTATGGGTTACGTGGGGGCTGCGAACTTGCAAGAGTATCATTCGCGCGCAAGATTTATGAGGCAGACTGGTGCAAGCCTGCGCGAAAGCCACGTTCACGATGTCTGGATTACCAAAGAGCCACCAAATTACAGCAGTGAATATGCGTTAAATGAAAGCGGTAGAGAATAACGTAAGCACTTTTGGTTTCGCTGGCGCTCCACCTTGTGCGCCGTCGGTTCATTCAAACTATCAACTGGAAAGCTGAAAATGATTCACAACGTCATTGTACTGGGATCTGGGCCTGCAGGTTATACGGCCGCACTGTATGCGGGACGCGCGAACCTTAATCCATTAATGATCGACGGAGGTGTAGGGCAGGGCCAGGAGATGCAGGGAGCCGGTGGGCAACTCATGCTCACAACCGAGGTGGAGAACTATCCTGGCTTTGAGCACGGCATTCAAGGGCCGGACCTGATGCAGGTAATGCGCCGGCAGGTGCAGCGGTTCAACGTGCAGATCGTGGAAGAGATGGCCGAAAGTGTCGATCTCTCGTCACGACCCTACACCGTAACCGCTGCAGGGCAGGCATATCAATGCAAGACGCTGATTATCGCAACAGGTGCCTCAGCAATGTGGCTTGGTCTGCCAGAGGAACGTCCGGCGCATGAGGGTGGGCTGGGCGGCCGGGGAGTTTCCGCCTGCGCAACGTGCGATGGCTTCTTCTTCCGTGGACAAGACGTAGCGGTGGTGGGAGGCGGAGATACCGCTATGGAAGAGGCGATCTACCTGACGAACCACTGTTCTTCTGTAACAGTGGTACACAGGCGCGATTCATTACGGGCGAGCAAAATCATGCAGGAGCGCGCGCTAAAAAATCCTAAGATCAAGTTTGAATGGAACGCAGTTGTTGAGAGAATTAACGACCCTGTCGCTGGTGCAGTGACATCGCTCACACTGCGTGATGTAAAAACGCAGGCACTGCGCGATCTGCCGGTAACGGGCCTCTTTGTTGCGATAGGTCACCGGCCGAATACCTCCCTTTTCCGCGGTGTGCTGGATACCGACGAGAGCGGCTATCTGATCACCCACAAGGATGTGCGTACAAACAAACTGGGTGTTTTTGCCTGTGGTGATGTGCAAGATACCGAGTACCGCCAGGCGATCACCGCAGCGGGCTCCGGATGTATGGCTGCTATTCAGGCTGAGCGGCTGCTTGAGGCGGAAAACTCTGGCCTCAGCGACGCTAGTGAGTCCTGGTAAGGATTAGGTGTGCCCTAGAGTGCCGGTGAGCTGCATTGACTGAGACAGAAGGGTGAATTACGTTTTGACCTGTGGCCCCATTACCCAAAACCTACGCCCGTACCACTGCAGCGTACGTTCGTAGGTTCATAAAAAACCCGGAATACCAGCAAATGACGGTTGAAGTCTGCTGAGACCTTTGTCAACGGTCGTCCTGCAGAATGCATAGTGAAAGCAAGATGCAACACGCTGCTAGACCCGTTGGCATATTTGGTGAAGGGTGACTGCCGACTGTTACTCCTGGTTTTCCCAAGTTGCAGTGGTGGCTGGAATCCACGCTCTGTGTAAACGTCTTCCGTCCCCTTCGTCAGGTATCGGCCGTGAGTGCTTTGGGTTGGAAACCACAACGGGATTCCTACTGCCCTTCATCGTGTTTTCGTATGCACCCACTTAAGAATAGGACGTTCTACGAGATGCCAACTGATTGCGGCAAACACGGTTGACGCCAAGATCGTGAACAAGATGAGCGGACCGGTAGCGATTTGCCGGTTAGTCATCAACAGCAGAGCCATCGTAATGGGCCAGGCGTACAGGTAGATACCATACGAGAAATCTCCATATCGTGCTGAATTATGCAGACACTTAGGGGCATGGAGTGCAAAGTAGAATAGAATGAAGCCAAAACAGGCGGGAAGCAGTATCGGCTCCAAGGCAGGGTAAATGCAGTAAACGATGAGCCCACTGGTAGCGGCAATGAGTAAGCGCGGATGCGAAAACAACCGGTCTTTCATTTTAAGATAACATGCCCCTGTAAGAAAGTAGAGAAAAAACCGTGGCATTGCTTGTGGACCACTAATCACGTTAATCAATGGGCTGCCGTTGCCCCACCTGTTGGGCAGACTATGCAGCGGAAAGCCAGGTAATTGCAAAATGGCGAGCGTGAGAGTGACTGCTAGCAATCGGCTATGACCGCTAAAAAGCCCGCAAACCGCCGTCGGTATAACCAACAGATAGCACAAAAACTCATATTGTATGGTCCACGTGGAGCCATTGACGTTGGCAAAGTGGTATCCGCTGAATACGGGCGGCGAGTACGATTTGAGCGCCGCCGTGAAAATGGCAAACCAGGCGGCGTGGTGAATCGAGAAATAACCGATGCGCGAAACAGCGCCCCACCAACCTACTAGCCAGGTTGAAAACAGCATCGCAATGACAAATGCCGGGTAAATGCGAGCGACTCGTCGAAACAGGTAGTTCTTGACTCCTGAGCAACGTTCGAAGCTTTGTACAATGAGATACCCGCTAATTAAAAAGAAGCCATCGACGGCAAGATCACCCCAAGTTAGGTGGTGACGAGTAATGGTCATTAGCAGCTCTCGGTGTGCTGCCGCACGACCATATTGTTGGGATGGTACGTGAGAGAGAATGACCATGCAGGCGAAAAGCAGCCTCAGAAAATCAAAGGCGTTATCGTTTCGTCGTGATTGAGTGGAGGTACCGGCTTCTCCCAGATCGGTACTCAAGGTGGTCTCCTCCGTCGTCGTATTTGATACGCTGTTTGAACTTGCGTTTGACCGATTTGAAGATGCGCTAGTGTTTAGTTGAGGTCCGCCGATTACTCGAACGTATTGCCTTTTAGCCACCGTTATGTGCGGCATTGCGGCTGTTCAATAGAACCAGGAATTCCACAATTCGCTCTTGAGTTATCATGCCAGCCGGTATTGCACCAGGGTCCTTAGGGTCAATAACCATGACTGCATCGGTGCTCTCCAGACGTTGAATGAGATCCGAAAGAGCCTCCTCCGGTTCTGCAGTGGGGTAGTCACGCGTCATCACCCCCGCTACGTAGGCATCTGGGCCTGACTCTATTAGTCCCAAGCTTAACTGTCGCTGCGAGAGCACACCCGCGAGGCTGTCGCCAATCATCACTGGAAAATCATGTTGTGTACCCTGCAGCATCTTTTCGGATGCATCACGCAGTGTATCGCCAACGCTCAATGTGATAAACTGTCGTATCATAGCTTCTTTTACCGTGTGACCAGAAACTAGGGCCCTTGTTCGTACCATGTTGTTTTCTGCATCAGCTGCCATGTACACAAATACCGCGAGTATTGTGAGAAAGAGATCGAGCTTATATATCGCGACAACACCTACAACAACTGCAATGAATTTGCCTACCTGGGCAGCTAGGTCGGTCGCGCGCACCCTATCCACTTTTCCTGCTATAAGAGCCCGCAGAATCCTGCCCCCATCCATCGGGAATGCAGGAATCAGGTTAAAGGCTGCTAGGATCAGATTAGCCTGTGATAGTTCCAGTACCGTATGTAAGACGGGCGACTTGCTATCCTGCATGAGATAGTAGGTGAGCAAGCCCAGGGCTCCTATTACGAAATTTACCATCGGGCCAGCTAATGCAATCCATAATTCCTGACGAGGTTCAGGAACGCCCTCAATACTTGCGATGCCGCCAATAGGGTAGAGTACGATAGAGCGAGTAACCAGGCCATACCGCCGTGCAGTGAGCGCGTGACCCAACTCATGCAGCGCAACACAGGCAAAGAGCAGTATAACAAATACAACAGTGTATGCGCTCTGTCCTTTAACGTCTCCCTGGCCGTATGCCGCGATAAATATCAGGAGCAGGAGGAACGTAAAATGCACGCGTACCGGTATGCCTGCTATAGTGGCTATAAGAAATGAAGCGCCGGAATCCGTGTGTCTGGGTTCAGGTGTTCCATGGTTGTTGTTTTGTGTCATACCGAATATGCTCCGGATATTGCGGGTCAGAAGTGCCGCGTTGGTCGTTTCAGTCTACCCTAAGCTCCATTGGCCGGTAGACTAAGGTTGGTGGTATTGACTACCCACCAATACGTTGTTGTTAGGGAAGGATGCTTTAATGCGTGTGAAGTTCTGCTTCGTTCTGGCGGTTGCCATGATAGGTTCTGCAGCGCTAAGAGCGATCGCGCGGCCCTCACCCTCGGGTCCGTCGTTTTCATTTAACGTGCTTGTTGGCTCTCAGGTGTCTAAACCTCTCGGGGCCGCGGCGCCGTCAACGGAAAGATCCTCGGCGCCCGCGTTTGAGGTGACCGAAAGCCCGCTTACAAACGACGGAACTCCCGACCAGTGGCTCGACGCTTCCCGGCATGCCGCATTAATACGGGCTGGAGGGGTCGGGTTTTATGCCGTACCAGCGGAACCAGATGCCCTTTTATCGCCTAATGCAATGGAGTCCTTCAGGTCAATTTACGGCCCACGATATCACGGTCCTAACTACCGATCATTCGACTATCAATCAATTCACTTCATTCTTCTCGATAGTACAGTACCTGGCCACAAATTTGGTCACCTGGGTAGTGCTGAGGAAAATTGGCTGGCGAATGACCTGAAGCACCAGCGGTCCGAGACGCCTATATTTGTCTTCTTGTACCACGATGTGGGAGTAGGGAATGCAATCACCCGTCCACTTGATAACGAGTATGACCTTCGTGCGATGATGCGGGGACACAACATATGCGCGATCTTCTGCGGTGAGCCGCATTCACCGGACAGGTGGAAAACGGACGGTGTGCTCACTATCGCACCTCCAGTTGGTGCATCGGCGCAGATCGTGCATGTAACCGTGGATAGAGCGTTGGTGACATTTGAACAGCATTCGGCAGGGCAGTCCTCTCGGACCACCGAGCATCTACCACTGGTTGAGGCAATGCAGAGCATACTTCAGGTGGGTTGGAACGACCCGAACAACCCTTTTTTGGCACGACGCAGGGTAGCAGCTCTTCTCGATCCCAGGTCACCAAGTGACAGCGCGGATGGCGAGACGGCGAAGATGCGCATAGACGATATGCCGTGGCTGCCAATGACCCAGGACATTCGCGATATCTGGAAGCGTGTATTCTACCCGCAGTCTGTACCTGTAGGGGTGCATGTCTGCGATGTGCAGCTTACCACAAGTAACCACGAGGTTTTGGGCGGCGAGCTCATTTTCGAAGTGGAACGCAGCCACAGCGAAGCCACTCGCGATTGGGCCATTAACCTACGCGACGGAATTGTAACCACCCCATTTGTTGAAGGTCAAAATGTTTTCGTAACGTCACTGGACCATGGGTGCTACTGCCTCAATCGTGACACAGGTAAAACACGTTGGAGTGCAAACCTTGAAGGACAAAGCGTTACAGATCCTGTGGTGAACGGTAACAGTGTGTATGCAGCGTCGTTAAAGGGTGTACTGTATTCGCTCAACAAGGAGAGTGGTGGGCAACGGTGGAAATATGACACAAACGGAGCGATTCGTGCATCTGTAGCTGTTGCAGGTGATGTAGTCATCGTCTCGTCGGGAACTGATGTTATTGCGGTCTCTGCGGACAGTGGCAAGTTCATGTGGCGCGCACCTGTAGGTGGTTATTGCGCAGGGGAGCTTGTTTCCAACCACGGTGTTGTATTCGTCCATAGCTCTAGTGGACTGGTTTTTGCGTTCAATATAGAGACTGGAAACCTCATCTGGAAGACAATGGTTGGAGGAGAGCAGGCACGTTCAGCCAAAAGGTGCCGTCTAACCGCTGCGGATCAGCAGGTGTATGTGGTAAACAGCTCTGGGGTGCTATATAACCTCAATGAGGCTACGGGAGCCGTTAATTGGCACGCAACCGCCCCGGCGGGAGAAGAACCGTTCCACTCGACACCTGTAGTACTTGGGCTCAACGTATATGTTGCGGGTAGTGGCCCTAATGGCGATATCTATTCGCTTAGCGCGGTAGATGGCTCCGTGCAGTGGGTAACCGGTATTGGTCAGGCGATAAATGGCAGTGCTCCTGTGCTATCGCCTGATGGCCGTTCCTTGGCCATCATGGGTGGTCGAGGTGCGGTAGCCGTTTTAAACGCCGGTAACGGCCATGTGGCATGGCGGTACAGCTTAGGTCCAGGCAATATCGTATCGTCTCCGGCATTCGATGGTGAGCATCTCTACACAACCACCATGGCGGATGACGTTCAGTGCATTAATGCCCCTGGTGTAGGGGCTCCGCCGCCTATCTTGCCGCGTTGGTAGCGCAGGTCCCCATGATGTTTTCGCCCCTTAGCCAAATCGGCCTCATAATTGTCATTGGAACAATAGCGCAGTGGCTGGCGTGGCGGCTTAAACAGCCGTCAATTCTGCTTTTAATAGGCGCTGGAATAGCTGCCGGGCCGATTTTCCATATTCTCAACCCCGAACGCGTATTTGGTGCAGTTCTCTTTCCTGCCGTTACCGCAGCGGTCGCCGTGATTATGTTCGAAGGCGGATTGGGGCTCCGATTCTCGGAACTTGAGGGCGCAGGTGCCGCAGTGGCACGACTTGTTACGATAGGCCCGTTGGTTGGTTGGTTATTGACAGCTGTAGCGGCTCGCTATGTGGCAGGAATGCCACTGCCGCTGGCCATCCTTACAGGAGCGCTGCTGGTTGTTACCGGCCCGACCGTAATTATTCCTCTACTAGAACAGGTACGGCCCCGAGGTCCTGCAGCAGCCGTGCTTCGCTGGGAAGGTATTGTAATCGACCCTGTGGGGGCGCTGTTAGCACTGCTTGTTTTTGAGGGTGTGTTTTCAGAGTCGCATGCACATTCACCCACAATCTTCCTCGTTCGCAGTATATCGCGCACAGCATTTTCCGGTGTGGTGTTCGCCACTGCGGGAGGACTGTTTGCCGTTTTACTGTTTAAGCGTAACCTTGTGCCAGATCACCTTGTTAATCCCATCACCTTAGCTCTCGTGGCCGGAGTCTACGTGGCTGCCGACTCGGTTCAGCCCGAGTCCGGCCTGTTCGCGGTGACGATTATGGGTATGATTTTGGCAAACCAGAATTGGGTGAACGTCCGCTCCATTGTGGAGTTTAAAGAGACGCTGCGCACGCTACTCATAGGCGCGCTCTTTATTGTGCTATCTGCAAGGCTACAGATGGATGAGATCACCACAAATGTACTGCGCGAGGTACTTTTCACCCTAGTGCTAATCGTCATAATTCGCCCGGTTGTTGTATACATCGCCACACTGCGCAGCAGCCTGACCAG
This sequence comes from bacterium, assembly GCA_021777995.1. GTDB lineage: Bacteria > Armatimonadota > Chthonomonadetes > Chthonomonadales > Chthonomonadaceae > JAJZFK01. The sequence goes on along the minus strand of JAJYCW010000004.1, from coordinate 8,590 downwards.
AAATGAACGTCTGTACCTGGCATTAGTAGCACCGCGCGGAATTGTAGCGGCATCGGTATCGTCGGTGCTTGCGATAAGGCTGGAGCAGGCAGGGCAGCCACATGCTGAAATGCTTGTACCCGTGGTGTTTGCAGTGGTATTGGGGACCGTGCTGGTCTATGGTCTTGCGGCGGCACCGCTGGCCAAGTGGCTGGGTCTTAATACTGTGAGACAAGGGGTCCTCATTCTTGGTGCACACAGGTGGGCCCGTCAGCTTGCAGAGGTTCTCGTGCAAAACGGTGTACAGGTGTTGTTGGTCGACAGTAATCCGCTGAATATCTCACAGGCACGGCTGGCCGGGCTCACTGCTATTACTATGAACTTTTTGTCACATCAGGAAAGGCAACGTCTAGATCTGCAGGGCATTGCGCACCTCATCTGCCTTACTCCAAATGATGAGGTGAACACCCTTGCATGCTTACATATGAAGGAGCTGCTCGACAGGCACCACGTTTACCAGCTACATCCGGATGGAGACGGAGCCGGTACACATGTTGTAACCAGTCACCTGCACGGGCTATACCTTTTCGGCAGCAAAGCGGGATTTAGGGAGATTGAGGAGGCCATTGGCAAGGGGGCCCGATTTGAGGCTTTATCACCAGTGGAAGTAGCGCACGATCAAGCCGAACGACCAGCACATTGGAAGGGTGTTGTTTTCTGCACAATAGGACCTGATAAGGATGTGCGCTTCAACACGGAGGAATCTGGTATACATGATGTGGCGGGCAATGTAATTGTTACCTTAACGCCTGCACCAAATTAATCTGTAGATCGTCATTCGTACCACCGGAGACCAGCGTGAAAAGACCTGTAAACCTCTGCATAGCCGTACACCTTGTTTTGCTGGTCGCTCTTCTCCCTGCAGCAAATGCGGAACCAGCCACCCTTCGCACGCTTGACAGCAACTCAGTCACGGTGGCGAGTGGAGCAGCCATTGGTGTCACTGCCATTTCACTAATTTCATTTCCGCATCTTTTGAGCCGGGCGGATTATCGCAACATCAGCGATGTTGGAACTGACACCTACCTCTCCTTTGGGGTGCTGGATCCGCTGTTTCTGGACGGACGAGCAGGGGGCAGACATGCACTTCGAATAGCAGATGCACTGGTAGTAAGCGGAGGAATAACAGAGTTTCTAAAGCTCACCGTGAGAGAGAGGCGCCCCGCGACCGCTGCAACAGATAGCTTTCCGAGCGGCCACACCGACGCTGCGTTTTGCATTGCTACAATGCAATCTGCATTTCACCCTCACCAAGCAGCCTGGTGGTTTACTGGTGCAACAATGATTGCTGCTTCACGATTGAGTCTTAGGCGCCATTACGTTCAAGATGTACTTGCGGGCGCTGTGATTGGAAGTCTTACCGCACGCTGGGAGCTTTCTCGGGATAGAGGGCTCCTAATAACCCCGTGGCTCAAAAGGGGTTCGACCGGAATAGCATTTGCGCTGCACTTTTAGCCTGAAGTGGCGCATTTGTAATCTAACCAAAATACACCAAGTTTATTTGCAGGTAAATGGTTGCCTTTAGCATAACTTTAGAGGTATCTGGTGATGTGATAGATACTTTTTACAATTACCATAACCTAATAGTGCGTTTGCGGCGTGGCCAAGACATACAATTTCATTCTGCCGCAAGACAAGAGGGAACTCAATATGAATGTTTTACGATGGTGTATTAAGACCGTTGGCTTGTGTCTGGTCACGATACCCACCGCATCGTTTGCTATGGTATCACGACCCATTGTGGGAGTGTTTGGCCAACGAGGATTTCCATATTATATGGAGTCTCCACTACTGAGCCCGGCTGCAATTACCTCAGATCTCAACAGGCTTGGAGTAAAGGCTCGCGAATTAAATGTCCAGTCATTAGGTAACCCAGCAATACTTAATGTCAGAAACTATAAAATACTCATTTTGCCTTATGGCAATACCTTCCCCGCTGCAGCTTTGCCGAACCTAATACGGTTTCACCACGCAGGCGGCTGCCTGGTAACAACCGGTGTACCGTTCACGCACCCGGTGGTGCAGCAAACGGATGGAAGCTGGAACGACGCTGGAAACGTAAATGGTCTCAACGGCTTTGGAGAGCACCAGATCGGCATCGGCGGCTTCTCCTCAGGTTCGGATGATCCAGTTACCGTAGCACCTGGTGATCCGTTAGGGCTTAACCCGTTAAAGAGGACATGGAACGATAGTGGCCAACTACAGACAATAGATGTGCCTAATATACCTACATCAGATGTCGTAATCCCTATCATCAACGAGGGGGCGCTGCCAGTTGCCGCGCTCATCAAACATGTGGACGACGGTTACCAGCCTGCAATGGACGTATGGACCCACCACGGTGACAGCGGAGACTATGAAGCTTGGGACTCACGACAACTTTGTGATAGAGCCGCACTCTTCATCCTTCACGAACAAGGGAGCATTGGCGAACACCAACTACTTCATGACTATCACGTTCTCGATACAATACCGCGGCCCAAGGTGTACAAAAACGTAAAGCTCCCAATTGTACCAAGGCCATACGCTACGTTTCAGCCAACGTTCAATAAACCCGCAGCGCATCTTTACGAAGTGGACATGAAAGGTCTTCCGGACTCGGAAACCATCATGCTCATTACGCTGCAGGGACTTGTAAACCGAAAACAGCCGCGCATTTTTCTCAACTTTACACCGGATGATGCCTTCTGGCTTGCGGAGATGCAGCGCCAGGGCAGCACTTCAACGCCCATTAAAGTAGCGAATCCCCTTTCACTTTTTGCAAAGTTTAGAGGCAGTTTTAGAGGCGCCGTGGTGGCCGATCCCCGCGTCTATGTTAGCCCAGACATCGCGATGGATGCAGCTGCGGCTTACAACCTCGTAGTGGCAACACCTCAACTTGCTCACAGGCTACACATTCCTATAAAAATGGATTTGCGCGGTAAGTTTAAGAATGACGCAGATGCCTTGCGGTACATGCGTCTTAAAATAATGCCGCACCTTAACAAGTACCTATCTATCTGCATCGATCCTACGATCCTAAACAGCGGCGCAGAGGACGAGATCATTGCCGCACGCGGGATTACCTGGTGGGTAACAGGTCCGAAAGCCGCTTTTCGGCCAGGAGCCAATGAAGCCGAGGAGTTGAAACAGGTAAAGGAAATGCTAGCAGATCTGCCGCTTGACTCCGTGGTCCATGGGTTCTACTGGCACGGCGGCGGCGTAGGGCTAGACGAAGGACCAGGGGTTTCGCTTGCCAGCCAGTTTGGCAAAGTTACCACGGTTAGTGATTACGTAAGTAACTTCTCCGTTTACGGCGGCGTCCACATCGCAAAACTGACTCAACACTTTGAGCCTGCTCCAGCGTTTGATCCGCACAAGGTCTATCTGGCTATCACCATGTCCGATGGAGATAACCTCTGCACGTGGCGGGGATTTTTTCGCAACTACTTTAAGAACCCCCTGCATGGAAAGTTTCCCATTGGTTGGGGAATGGGCCCAACGCTCATCGATTGCGCGCCCACCTGGGCAAAGTGGTACTACGAGCACGAACTTCCTACAGATGAGTTCATTTGTGACGTGTCCGGTGTAGGCTACATCTATCCGCCAGATTGGGCAACTGCACTAGACGACCGCAGTGCCGCATTCCAGGCATTTTACGGCTGGACCCAGAAGTATATGGACCGAATGGACATGCATACGGTGCGCCTTATGGGCGTGAACGCGGCCTCTATTGCACAAGTCGGTCACTATATGCCCGCCACAAAGTTCTTCATGGCAGATTATGGATTCCAGGGCGAGACCTCTTACCCGCAGATTACCTACCGCTTGCCCACCGGGCAGGATGTATTTCGTGCGGCTACAGGCGGAGGTAGTGGGGAGCACCTTGCCTCAGTCATTAAGGCCCGGATTGGTGATACCCGACCCGCCTTTGTAAATGTGTTCTGTATGAACTGGTCTACTACGCTGCAAGGACTGCAGCATATGTTGAAGCTTCTCGGTCCGGATTACGTTCCTGTGCTGCCGACGCAGCTAGATACCCTCTATAGAGAATACCGGGCATCTCATTAGGGTACCATCGTAACTGGTGAGGGGTGTGTTCCACGTGGGCCAAACTTGTCATGGAGCAGGTATTGGCCCAACAGTGGTTCTACCAGCCTGGGAGTTGGGTTTGCAGCTGATTGCCCATTTCGCATAACCTAAGGTTGCACTACATCGGCTTTAAGGGGGTGGGGTATTATGGTCGAAGTGCGTACATGTTTGTGGTTCAACAAAGATGCCGAGGATGCCGTGCGGTTCTATACCTCGATTGTACCTGGCTCTGGCATTGAGAATATCCAACGGGCGGTGAGTCAGTGGCCAGGAGGTGAACCGGGCGAGGTAATTGTCATTACTTTTCACCTCGCGGACCAGAAGTATATGGCGCTTAATGGAGGATCTAAGGCCGATTACGGCTTTGCAGCGTCAATTTCGGTTCAGTGTGAAAATCAGTCGCAAGTCGATGCGCTCTGGGAACAGCTCAAGTCTGATGGCGGTGAAGAGATCCAGTGCGGATGGGTACGAGATCGCTGGGGAATACCCTGGCAGGTCGTTCCAGAGGTACTTCCACGTCTGCTGTCAAATCCAGATCCCGCAGTTGTCGGTCGTGTGTTTGAAGCAATGGTAAACATGGTAAAGCTGGACTCTGCTGCTTTAGAGGCTGCGGCCGCGGGATAACTCGTTAGCCTGATTTTAACTGACTTTTCGACACCCTTCTGAATAGGTACGCCGTAGGAGGGTGTCGTCGAACTCTAGGTGCCCCACGTTTGCGCCCTAAAGCCTGCGACTGTTAGGATGCACCTGCTATGCTTTAAAATGCATGGCGCATTGTAGTCCTGCTGCTGCTACTTCACCCCTTCAAACGGTAGGAATCATTTTCAGTTACAACGTCACACTGCTGTGCGTACTTCTAATTGTAAAACACGTGTGGAACTGAAAGATCCAATTTATGGCGGATATTAATGATGGGTTGCGGCGAACATGGGAGCAGAGTGCAGTAGAGCCAGGCGTGGTACACAGAAATGGGTTCTCCATGGTTGTGCAGACCCAAAGTGCTCTACTGGCACTCAGGCAAAATGGGCTTAGGACTATTCTGACTATTAGTGGTATTGTGATTGGCGTAGTGGCTATCACCACTCTCATTGCGATTTTGACGGGTGTAAAGAAGCAGATCAATGAGCAGGTGGATGGGCTAGGCGCAAACCTCGTAATGGTGGTTCCCAGCAAACTAGACGACAATGGCCAGCCTAACTTCGCGGCTATGGCAGGTATCTCCACCCTGACTCCGGCGGATGTAAAAGCGTTAGGCCGAGTACCAGGTGTTACTAGAATATCGCCCGTCTATATCATTTCTGGTACTGTATCGCGTAGTAAATCCCTCCAGACCTCTGCATTTGTCGTAGCTACCAATCGTGCGGGTGTGCAGATGAATCCCATACCGCTAGCTGGCGGCAGATATTTCAATGACAGTGAGAAAAAGGTCTGTATCTTAGGCTATCAACCTGCAAAAGACCTCTTTGGGGGAGCCGATGCAGTCGGCAAATATGTCACGATTGCCGGTTTCCAGTGGAAGGTGGTAGGTGTTCTAGCCAATCCAAAAGGAAGTGGAGGGCTAAGCGGAGGGATGATGCCGCTCTCTACGTTGGCTTATTTGCCAGACCGCGAGGCCACGAAAGTTGTGAAGGGATGCGAGGTTAACCGAATTGTCTTACAGACGGACTATAAGCATCCAGCCGATAATTTGATCGCGACGTTAAACAGCACACTCTTGAAATCCCACCATGGAAACGATGACTTTGGGGTTATTACTCAGCACAAAGCGCTAGCGATGGTGGACAAATTAGTGAATATGGTGCAATCGCTGCTAGTACTCATCGCCGCTATTTCGTTATTCGTAGCAGGTATCGGAATTATGAATATAATGCTGGTGACGGTTACTGAAAGAACTCGGGAAATTGGAGTGCGTAAGACGGTGGGTGCCCGACGAAGTGATATCTTCGTTCAGTTCCTAAGCGAAGCGGTGATGCTGTCTATTACAGGCGCCGTTATTGGACTTACACTTTCTGCTATCGTTTGTGCACTTATTGCCCGCTACTCGCCGTTGGTGCCGCTGCTCACTCCACAGCTGTCAATGTTCGCGGTACTAACCTGCTGCTCGGTAGGGGTAGTATTTGGCGTTACACCGGCGATCAGGGCGTCCAGATTGAACCCAATTGAAGCCCTTCGGCATGAGTAGACCGTTGGCAGGGTTCGTTGGTTTGAACTAGAGAGTGTCGAGTATAACCGGACGATCAGTCCAGTTAATGTTGGAGGGCTGGATACTGATAGAAGCCCGCATTTGAGCAGTCCATGTAGTCGCATTCTCTTTGTGGTCATTGGAATAGTGCAGGTATGCGATGATGTCGCCGGCATGGACGGTGCTTCCATGCCCGCAGACAAACTCAATTCCTGCTGCATAATCCAACGATGACTGCTTGGTTCGACGACCAGCCCCCATATCTAATGAAATTTGACCAACTCTGTTTGCATCTATATGGTGAATCCTACCACTGGTATCCGCCATTACGGGCTGGACGACGTCCGCCTGCCGCAGGGTGGACAATACAGCCGGCAGGCTGTCTGGACCCCCTTGTGCGTGTATCATTCTCAAGAGGGCTCCTGCAGCAGTCCCGCTCGATACGGCGTTGGTCATTTTTTGAAGTGCTTCATCCTGGGTTTTGGCAATGCCCGTTATTATGAGCGCATGGGTGACTAGGTACGTGCACAAATTAAGAAGCCGATGGTCGGCTGCCTCAGGATGTAGTAGTAACTCTATCGCCTCTCGCACCTCCAGGCTGTTTCCCACACAGCGGCCGAGTGGAATGTCCATGTCCGTGATTACCGCGCTTGTGGTGATGCCTGTCTGGCGTCCAATCTCAATCATACGTCCTGCCAGTTGCCGACCTGCGTCTAAAGACGGCATGAAGGCTCCGCCACCTACCTTTACATCGAGTAGAATGGTTTGCGCACCCACTGCCAGCTTCTTACTCATGATGCTGGCAGCGATAAGCGGTATGCTGTCGACGGTAGCGGTAGCATTTCGAAGTGCGTACAGTAAGCCGTCGGCCGGTGCAAGGTCCGGTGAGGTTGAGATGATTGCCGAGCCTATTTCATTTGCCTGATGCACCGCCTGTTCTGGTGTAAGCGCGGTACGAAACCCAGGTATGGACTCCAATTTGTCGATGGTACCGCCGGTAATTCCCAGGCCGCGGCCGCTCATTTTTAGGAGTTTCAGCCCGCACGCAACCAGAATGGGCGTGACAATGAGCGTGGTCTTGTCGCCGACCCCACCCGTACTATGTTTATCCAATGTGGGGCCGGCTAATCGTTCGGCGGCGCGTACTAACACACCACTGTCGCGCATGGCTATAGTGAGCGCTGTAGTTTCCTCTGCAGTGAGACCATTCAGCCTGGCGGCCATTAGCCATGCAGATGTCTGGTAGTCGGGAATATCTCCCCGTGTAAGCGCCATTACAAACTGCGCAAGTTCACTGGTACTATGTGAATAACCGTCGCGCTTCGCCGCGATGAACCCGAGTGCGTCAAACATCTCTACCGTGCCAGACGTCCCGAGAAGTAACTGATGGTATGTTGTAGACCTTCCTCCAACGAAACCTTCGGCTCCCAGCCTAACAGCGACTTTGCCCGGGTAATGTCTGGCTTGCGCTGCTTGGGGTCGTCTGGCGTTTTAAGGGGCTCGAAAACAATCTCGCTACTGCTTTTCGTGAGTTCCTTGATCTCCCGGGCAAACTCAAGCATGGTCCGCTCCGTTGGGTTACCAATGTTTATTGGCCCAGTGTGCTCAGAAGTTGCCAGCCGGTAGAACCCATCTATGAGGTCGGTACAGAAACAGAACGAGCGCGTCTGGCTGCCATCACCATATACCGTAATCGGTTCACCGCGCAGGGCCTGTCCAATGAAATTGGGAACCACGCGTCCATCATCCAGCCGCATCCGTGGCCCATAGGTGTTAAAAATTCGCACGATTTTTACATTAACGTTGTGCGACCGTTTGTACGCCAGGGTGAGAGCTTCAGCAAACCGTTTTGCCTCGTCGTAAACCCCGCGAATTCCGATAGGATTCACGTTACCCCAGTAATCTTCAGTCTGTGGATGGATGAGCGGATCGCCATAGACCTCGGATGTGGAGGCAAGAAAGAACGTTGCGCCTTTGGCCCGTGCCAGTCCAAGGGCTTTGTGGGTGCCAAGCGCATTTACTTTCATGATCTGAATGGGCCGTGTGTGGAAATCTACGGGGCTTGCCGGAGAGGCTAGATGAAAGATGAAATCTACTGCGCCATCTATGTAGAGATACTCGGTAACGTCATAAAAGACAAATCGAAATTTGCGGTTATCCAGCAGGTGTGCAAGGTTATCTGTACTGCCCGTGATTAAGTTGTCTAGGGCAATAACTTCGAATCCTTCTTTCAGCAAGCGGTCACATAGGTGCGAACCAAGGAATCCAGCACCACCCGTTACTACGGCTCGAGGCATT
>JAJYCW010000191.1 GCA_021777995.1 bacterium | reverse complement strand
CACCAGTTCGGCAAGGCGTAACGAGGCCGCTGTTTCCGGCTTTAGATACTTCTTCTGGTCTAGCTGCTGAGGCCGATGCCTGCGGGTGAAATAACCATGCATTGCCCGTCGGGGTTGATCCGTTGTATTCAACGAACCGCCGTGCCAAACATGAGCATTGAAAACGATGACGTCACCGGCTTTGCCCAAAAGTAAAATCTCATCGGGATGCGGCAGGCGTGGATCCTCCATCGATTCGGCCGCGGTGGCACCAAGCAGATGACTGCCTGGCACAAGACGGGTGGCTCCATTTTCCGGCGTGAAGTCATCTAGCAGCCATATCGAGTTGCAAACCTGATAATCACCCGGCGTCTCCAGCTTTCCCCAATCGGCGTGCAGCGCCTGCAGCCCATGGCCCGGCAGTGCACTCCTGCTGTTCAACGATGAGAGCTTCATGTCGCTGTAGAGTACGTGGGCAATGGCAGCAAGCACTTTGCGCCTACGCAGCACCTCGCAGAAAATTAGCCCCTTGTTGATAAGGTCACTAAGCCTATCCGTGCCGACTTCCTGATGCACCTCGCTCCCTGCAGCAGCGCCCTCAGCTTCCTGTAACTCTGCAATTCGGGCGCGCAGGGCATTCACCTCATCAGCATGGAGTACAGCTTTCAGATGGAGATATCCCTGAGTATCAAGGTGGCTTTTCTGCTCTGCAGACAACGTGTCTTTGCGAACCCCAAGGGCATGTAGAGCAACTATACTATTCATCGTGCGCTAACCTCTTTCACACGGACAATTCTGATCGAAACCTTCACAAACTCGGGTCATTCAGGCAGGAGTCCAGAACTTGAACTTCCCAGTCGGCAGCTAGATCCACACCAAACCTTGATGCGCCATTGTCAGCACCGGGTCCAGAGACAAATAGCGGCTCCTCGCCAGCAAATCCTCCCGAGACCGTGCAGTTACCATTATAGAAATGGAGAGCAACCCCAGCCCTATCCTTATCAGTAATATTCGGCCCGGTGCGATGCGGAGTGCCGTAGCAGAAAACCGCAATTCCTCCGGCAGGAAGAACTAACGGTACAGCCTTGTCCTCATTGGGATAGCACCGTATATGATGATTGCTGTCGGGGTCTCGCGAATGCTCAAGCTGCTCATGAAACGCATCTGGTATCACGTTAATCGTGCCATTCGCCATATCGGCATCATGCACCGCAGTCCATATCGCGATGCCCTTTAGCGGGTCATCAATGTGGAAATAGGCGTTGTCCTGGTGCCAGTTGGTTGCGGTACCGGTGCGCCCAGGCTTTAGAAATACCTGATCAAGATGAAGCACCGCAGGATCGCCGATAAGAGCGCTGACAAGGCTCACTACCTTGGGCGCAAATGGCATGGCGCGAAATAGCTCGCTGTGCGGGCTCATGGGGCAGAGCTGAAGGTTTTGATTTGTAGCAGTGGTTGTGACGCCGTCACCGTGGGTAGCCACATTGGTAAGCAAACCTGCCAGCTGCAGTCGCGCAAGCTCGTGCCGCATTGCCGTAATCTCGTTCGCGGTCCAGAAAAGTGGAAGTGCGAGGTACCCATGCTGTTTGAAATAGGCGACTTGAGCCGACTTTACGCTAACGTTCAACTAGGTAACTCCTGCTAACTTGCCGAGGTTGGTAGACTATAGTTAATTATGACACCCAAAGGTACCGGGGGCCTACAGTGCGCAACAATAATACAATGCCAAATTATTGTTCAAATTCCTTAGAAACTCCTCCTGTTTTCCGTCGCAATCACTCAATTCATATACAAACTGAAGCCAGAGACTCAATATGTTCGTCCATATTCCTGGTGTAATTCTCGTAATGAGGAGCGAAAATGTGCCAGACTACCTGAAGTGGCTATCACCGTGTATTGGCATCTCACAACCAGCGCGAGATTCGTGCCAATTATTTCGTAAATGGATATACCACTGCAGCACCTTATTGGAAGCGGTGACTACCCGGAGGTAAGTATGACAGTATCACCAACCAGCTTCACTTACAACATTGACCCTGTTGCAAGCTCTGTACGGTTTGCTATTAGGCACTTTATGATTGCGTGGTCGCGCGGCGAATTTAGCGAAGTAAACGGTACAGTAACCTGGAACGAGGCGGTACCCACCGAAACGCGGGTTACAGCAGTTATTAATTCGGACTCCATCACTACAGGCCATGCCCAGCGCGATGAGCATGTGAAAAGCCCGGATATTCTGGACACAGCTAAATACCCCGTGATCAAGTTTGCATCAACGTCGGCACATATGGGGCTTAATGACAACATCCTTGTGGAGGGTGACCTAACATTCCATGGGATCACCAAGCGCGTTGAACTCACGGTTCACGAAACTAGCAGCGAGGTAAAAGACCCATGGGGTAACCTGCGCGTAGGTGCCACTGCAACCGGCACAATCAAGCGCTCAGATTTTGGCGTGCACTTCAACAGCACACTGGAAAATGGCGGGCTGGTGCTAAGTGATGACGTAGAGCTGACGCTCGACCTTCAGCTGATACGTAAAGCAGAATAATTGGGTTTAGCGCTTAAAGAGCGAGCATGTCTCGCTCTTTATCGCCAGGAACAGGTGCGGGCGTTAAAGATTTACCCAGTTTGAATTCGAATACCCCACGTTTGGGCATCAGTAAATGCGTCTCCTTATCCTCCCATTCGGTAATCATATTCATAGTTATTGAACATCTACGGCGGGTTGCTGTTGGGTAGTAACCTTGCAAGCGCAGGTTTTGGTATTAATTGTATTGTAGAGTTCAGCCGTTCGCCCTGGTATATGAACCGTGAAAGCCCCGACGGCGGCCATTGGTCCTATTTTGTAACGAACCGTAAAAATTCAGCGTGCAAGGCAGGCTCACAGGCAGGAATTCGGGCATAAATTGGTGTATATTACCAGAGTGGCACCAAATGCCTTAGATTAGCTGCCAATGGAGACCAATTTAATGAGCCAGTATCAACCTAAAAAGAGCGACCTGTTTACCTTCGGACTGTGGACCGTTGGCAACATTGGCCGTGACCCGTTCGGCACCTCTGTACGCGATACAATAGCACCTACCCGAATAGTTACCAAGCTAGGTGAACTGGGAGCCTACGGTGTTAACCTGCATGACAACGACCTTGTACCCATTGATGCCACTGCCGCCGAGCGCGATCGCATTGTAGGCGATTTTAAAAAGGCACTGGCAGACAGCGGCGTTGTGGTGCCAATGGCCACTACCAACCTTTTTTATGATCCCGCCTTCAAGGATGGCGCCTTCACAAGCAGTGATCCTAAGGTGCGGGCATACGCATTGCAGAAGACGATGAGCGCCATGGATTTAGGAGCGGAGCTTGGCGCAAAAGTCTACGTGTTCTGGGGCGGCCGTGAGGGCGTGGAGACCGATGCGAGTAAGGATCCTCGCGATGGCATTAAGCGGTACCGCGAGTGTCTGAATTACCTCGCCGATTACGATGCGGCCAAGGGCTACAACTTCAAGTTCGCTCTAGAGCCCAAACCTAACGAACCTCGCGGTGATATCTATCTGCCTACCGTAGGCAGCGCCATTGGCTTCATCTCTACGCTGGACAAACCAGAGAGATTCGGTGTGAACCCGGAATACGCCCACGAGACAATGTCTGGACTTAACTTTGTACATGCGGTTGCGCAAGCCCTGGATGCTGGCAAGCTGTTCCACATCGACCTAAACGGTCAAAAGCCTGGGCGATATGATCAGGACTATCGGTTTGGCGCTGAAGATATTAAAGCGAACTTCTTCCTTGTGAAACTGCTGGAAGATAGCGGATATACGGGCAGTCGTCACTTTGATGCGCATGCCTACCGCACCGAGGACGAGGAAGGTGTGTGGGATTTTGCGCGGGGATGCATGCGAACATACCTTGTCCTGAAAGAGAAGGCAAGGCAGTTCAACGCGGATACCGAAATTCAGGCTATTCTTAAGGACGTGCAT
>JAJYCW010000003.1 GCA_021777995.1 bacterium | reverse complement strand
GTGGGCTGATCGCAAATTAACGACCGGCACTATAACCTCCAGATTGGGCGGTCTTTGCAGGGTGATATCGCGGGGCCCGGTAACTGTGAACAGTGGTAACCAAAAGGTAACCGTGAAGGAACTGCCAAATCACATGTGGAAATTCAAAACCGTTAAGGGCCACACCTATACACTGACTCCCGCGGAGTAGCTGTGGGAGTTTGTGCAGACCCACCGAACGTGACATTATTTCGTCGCGCTAGCTTCCTCAGCGCGACGACAGCGTTCGATGTGAATATAAAGGCTTTGCACGTCACCGGGCCGTAATCCTGGGATACGGCCCGCCTGTCCCAAGGACACAGGTCGTATCTTTGTTAGTTTTTCTCGGCCCTCGTGCGATAAGGCATGGACCTGTTCGTAGTCCAGGTTAGCGGGTACCGTAATTTGGTCCCAATGGGCAGCACGAGCGACCTGCTCACCCTGACGCTTAATATAACCCTCGTATTTCGCTCGAACTTCCACCTGCTCTGCGACCGCGTTATCTACTCTGGTTGTTAGTTCATGATCAGGAAATACGTCTCGACATAGTGCGTCTACCAGAGCGTATGTGATTCCGGGCCGCCGCAGGAGTGCCAGAGCATCAAGCCGGTTATCTTCAACTGGAAACGTACCGGCGGCAACGAGTGCTTCGCTATGGCGCGGCATAAAAAAGATGCCGCGCAGTCTTTGGGTTTCGGTTTCCACGGCTGCCTGCTTTTCGCAAAAGCGCGTCCATCGCTCGTCCGACACTAACCCGGTCTTGCGGCCAACGGGCGTAAGTCGTTCGTCTGCATTATCGTGTCGAAGGGTGAGCCGAAACTCCGCTCGCGAAGTAAGCATCCGATAGGGGTCGGTTACTCCGCGGGTGACCAGGTCATCTATAAGGACGCCGATATAGCTCTCGTGCCGAGAAAGCACCAACCGTGGACGTTCCTGCACTGTGAGAGCAGCGTTTATTCCCGCAACGATGCCCTGCGCTGCCGCCTCTTCATAGCCGCTTGTACCATTAATCTGCCCAGCCAGGAATAGGCGCTTCACCCGTTGACACTCTAGAGTGAGGGTGAGCTGGTCGGGAAATACCATATCATATTCAACGGCATAACCTGGCCGCAGCATCTCGACTTCCTGCATACCGGGCAAAGTTTTAAGAAATTCAAGCTGGACACCTGCAGGAAGGCTTGTCGACATGCCCTGAACATACAGCGAGGGACCTGCCCAGGTCTCCTGCTCAAGAAACACCGGGTGGCTCTCCTTGTCGGCAAATCGCACGATTTTGTCCTCAATGCTGGGGCAATAGCGTGGGCCAACAGACTTTATCTGGCCGCTGTACATAGCGGATTGATGGATGTTGCGTTTGATAACCTCATGAGTTGCGCTATTCGTGTGCAACTGCCAACAGGGCAGTAAGGGGCGTGTTACTGGCAGCTCGCTGTGCATGAATGAAAATGGAGTACACGGCTCGGACTCCTGAGTATCCATGGCGGAGAAGTCAATGCTCGCCTTATGCACTCTCGGTGTTGTCCCCGTCTTGAAGCGACCCAGCTTTAGGCCTATTCGTTCCAGGGCCGCTGAGATGCCCAAGGATGGCAACTCGCCGACCCTTCCTCCCGGTGTCTGGTCTGTACCGCAGTGCATGAGGCCGTTTAGAAATGTTCCCGTCGTTAAGACAACTGCGCCTGCATCAATGGATGAGCCATCACCCAGTAAGGCACCCACCGCGGTACCGCTTTCAAAAACAAGGTCGTCGGCTGAGGTCTCGATTAAGGTGAGATTGGCCTGCTGCGCTAACACTGCCTGCATGTTTAGAGGGTAGAGGTCCTTACAGGCGTGTGCTCGAAGCGTCTGTACGGCTGGCCCTTTACTGGTTCCTACGGTTCTAATGTGTGTAAGCGACCTATCGGTATTTATGGCCATCTCACCGCCAAGACCATCGACCTCCCTTGCCAGCTGTCCCTTGGCCGGGCCGCCAATAGAACAGTTGCACGGTAGGTGTGCAATTTTGTCGAGCCTTAGGGTGACTAGTATCGTGTTACAACCCATACGAGCGGCCGCCAGTGCAGCCTCGCAACCGGCATGGCCGCCGCCTATCACCAAAACATCACACTTCAAAGGAACACCTCAAGCAGTTCAGTCTAACTCTTATTATAACCCCTCTTAGGAAGCCTTGTCTCACGGGATACGTTGCTTTGGAACGAGCGGCAATTAGGGGTAACAGTTTCCCGTTGGTGAACTGGATATTCCGATGCAGTACGGCGGTGTGCACTATTTCACAGCTGGAGTGTGCAATAGTTCATTTCGCTCACCGGCCCCCGCTGTGTACAATAGACCATCATATCTTGCGCGTACTATTCGAGGAGGAAAAAATGGACGATAGCACCCGCTGTTTGGTTCTAGAGCGCTTAGCTTTACTGGAACAGGAAAACGCAGATATACGTCGTGACCAGATGGAGCTAAGAAAGAAATACACTCAATCGCTGCGTAAATTGAGGGTCTCGGCTGCCGGGATGCTTCTGGTAACTGGAGTATTGTTAACCTTCGGCCCGGGCCGCACCGCGGTAGCTCAGGGTTCCGGCAACGTGCTAGATAACATTGAGGCAGCCATACTCAACCTTCAAGCCGAGGATAACACGATTGCTCAACGTCAGGCAACGCATGATACGTCCATAAGCACCGAAGCAAGAAGCATTAACGACCTTCAGAAGCAATTGAACAAGGTTACTTCAAACCAGGCTGCAGACCAACTTGCTATTAGTGGGCTTTCGTTAAAGACCAAGTACATGGATTCAGGCATTATGTGCGGGTACCCTGCAACGTTCTTTCGGGCGTGTAATGTCTATATCCAGGATGGAGAGGGACGAACTGCTCCGGCCTCTACTCCGAATGGCTTAGGAAACCTGATCATTGGTTACAACGAGGGTGGTGCGAACGAGCAGTTTGGGTGCCACAACCTAATTCTGGGTGTGGACAACAGCTACACATCGTACGGCGGAATTGTGGACGGAATGGATAACTCAATTTCAGGGCCGTGTGCGTCCGTTCTTGGCGGAGAGCAGAACAACAACCTGGGACACAACTGTGTCATCGTAAGCGGCACACACAACAGCATTAACGGCCAATCAAGCGCCATTCTCTCTGGCGACGATAACCTGGTTATGTCTGCGGAATCGGCAATCGTTAGCGGTACCGGGAACGAGGTTACGGCTCCCTACGCATGTGTGGTGGGTGGGGCTCAAAACGCGGCATTGGGCCAGTGGAGCACAGTTTCTGCCGGTACGCAGAATGGGGCGATGCAGGCATACAGCTGGATTGGCGGTGGTGAAAACAACCACTCGGAGGGTGTTGGATCCGCAGTTTCAGGTGGTTCATCTAATGTTGCACAAGGAGATTACTCTAGCATAACGGGGGGCAGTTCTAACCTCGTAACAGGCCTGAACTCAACGATATCAGGCGGGATTTCGATTACGGAGATTTTCCCAGATAGCTGGACGGCACGCGGATATCTCATACCCTAGACTCTAAGATTACAGTGGCCGATGTGACAAGAATTCATCCGTTGCTGTACTACGATAGCCTGCGATGAACCGGAATTCATCGCAGGCTATTTTCTGACTGCGTGCGGGGGCGCCGTCGGTATGAGTCCGCAGGTCAGTAACTGATTTTCATTTGCAGCAGCAGATCGCTTCCAAATCGTGATACCGCTATGCGCCCCGTATGCCATGCTTCGCTAATGGTGTCAACACCCGAACCGCCTATTGGGCCAGGAGCTTCGCTTCCGCCGATTACAATCGGCGCAACAAAATACATAGCTTCATTCGCCAAGCGTTCGGTAAGCAAGGATGCAGCGAGTTCTGCTCCGCCCTCGCAAAGAACACTTACAATCTTACGCTCGGCCAGAAGTGCCATCAGTGCATGCAGGCCTACGCGTCCGTTAAGGTCGCTTGCCAGCACTGCAACTTCTACTCCAGGACCTGCCAGGGCAGAAACAGCCGTCTGGGAGGCGTAACGTGTTGTGGCGATCAGGAGTGGATGGGTGTCTGGAAATTCCCTTGCAAGCCTAACGCAAGCGCTGTTGGGCGAGAGGCGTAAGTGGGAGTCTAATACTACCCGCAACGGCTGTCTAGGTACTACTACCCCGGCGGGCCGTGCATCCAACCTCGCGTCGTCGTTTAGCAAGGTGTTGATCCCAGCTACCACGGCGCCGCTTCTAGCTCTCAATATATGTACGTAGTCGCGGGATTCGTTACCGCTTACCCATTTTGAACTTCCTGAGCGGGTCGCGATGCGACCGTCGACACTCATTGCAGCTTTGAGAGTTACGTACGGTCGGCCAGTCTCATGAAAATGAAAGAAGGCACGGTTCATCTCTCGCGCCTTATTCTGCAAGCTACCAGTGCGTACTTCTATGCCCGCAGCCTGTAATGTCTCTACACCCTTCCCTTTCACCCGGATGTCGACATCTCTGACAGCGACTATCACGCGACGGACCCCGGCAGCGATGAGGGCATCAGTGCAAGGGGCAGTGCGGCCTCTATGGCAGCAGGGTTCCAGCGTCACGTAGACATCGGCTCCTCTGGCTCGATCACCGGCGGCTTGAAGGGCATACACCTCGGCATGTGGCTGTCCTGCTGCAGGATGCCAACCTTCACCCACTACCTCACCATTGTTTACGATAACGCATCCGACCATGGGGTTCGGGTGTGTAAAGCCATTTAGTGCAAGTTGCAGGGCACGGCGCATATATTTCAAGTTGATACCAGTTGACACCTAGCGATTCTCGTCCGTTTTATTGTTGAGGCGCTGTTTCATCTCCTCGGTCGCCCGTATGACGAGCGTTGTGCGCTCATATAGATACTGGCGCGTAACCTCACGTACGTCTAGCCAGGCGATTACAAAGAGGCTGATTAGCAGGAGCCCGCAGAATGACCAGTAGGCGATTGCAAACAGTACCTGCACTACAAGAACGTGATGCAAGTGGACAGCAGCCGCTGTTGCGCCATGTGCAGCAATGGAATGCGCGCGAACGCTATGCATGGTGCTCGGCATTATGACTATCGCCCCAAAGGCTATCATCGCCAGCAGAAACGAGAGGATAACGGCTCCTGCCGTTCGCAGTCGACGGCTCTTGGTCGTAATCCTGGACTGATAAATGCCGAGCGACTTCATCGGATTGCAGCAGTACGCAGTGCAGCTATTGCTTCTGCCGTAGAGCCTTTGGCGCCAAAGATCGCTGTGCCGGCAACCAGCGCTGAGGCACCAGCTTGTGCCACCGAGCCCGCAGTATAAGGGGATATTCCACCATCTACTTCTACGTGAACCGGGTGTGTGGCACGAGCTGCCAACTGCTTCGCTTCGCGAATTTTGGGCAGCATTGCGGGAATGAACGACTGGCCGCCGTAGCCAGGGTTTACCGTCATAACAAGTATAAGGTCTGTTAACTCCATAACAAATTCAAGGGCAGAAACCGGGGTGTGGGGATTAACGGCGACGCCGGCCTTCATGCCGAGGTCTCTAATATGCTGCAAGGTTCGATGAAGATGAGTACACGCCTCAAGGTGGACGGTAACACCGTTGGCACCGGCATCGGCAAAGCCTTGGATCTGTTTTTCGGGCTCGACAATCATCAAATGCACGTCGAAGAATGCCTGAGATAGCATGCGCAAGGATCTTACGGCCTGGCTTCCAAAGGTGATTTCCGGTACAAACCGGCCATCCATAACATCAAAGTGGAGGTACTCAGCACCGCCGTTCGCGCACTCTGTGGCCGCATTGGCAAGATGAGCAAAATCCGAAGCGAGCAACGACGGAGCTATCACTGTCTTGTCGACGATACTCATTGACCCTGTCCTTTGTTCGCCCCAGGTTTGAGCGACTGAGGATCGAGCGTTTTGTCATACACCTTGACGCCGTTGTAATAGATCTTCAACCGGATGGTTTTTCCAACGTATTGGAAGCTGACCGGTACCTTGTCCCCATCACTCTGCTGCGCGTCCATCACCTCATGTTCACCCGTGGAGTCTGTGTACGTAATCCGTACATCCCAGGGTCCAGAGCCACTCGTGGTCGTTTTCCGTAACGTAATAGGAAAATTGAATGTGTGCGTAGCCGGAGGTGGTGCAGGATTAGCAGCCGTGCTACTCGATCCGCCACCATTTGCACCTGCCGACGCGGCTGCATTGCCGCCGGATTGTGTTGAGCTGCCATTTCCACTACTTGTTGAAGTCCCACCAGTCGTTTGCGACGCGCCAGATGTTGAACTTTGTCCGTTCGCCGATGCCGGTGGTGAATTCTCAAACCCAGGTGTAGGGCCGTCGCTGTAAATGAGATTGATTGGTGTATCGTGTAATACTCGCGTGCCGCTGCCAGCATTCTGGCTGATTATGTCGTCTATAGGCACAGTACTACTGTACTGAGGCTGTACTTTACCAACAGCAAGTCCAGCTGAATCAAGCGTTTTCTTGGCAGTATCTCGGTCCATCCCCTTAACATTAGGGACGACTACGTACATAGGGCCCTTGCTGTACCATACGTTGATATATTGGCCGGGATGAACCGCTGCGCCCATATCTTGGTCACTCTTGAATATTATGCCCTTAGACTGGTCGGAATACGACCCATGAGCAAGCAGTCGGATCTTCTTTGCGCTGGATATCGCCTGGGCTTGCGTGATATCCATTCCAACGAAGGAGGGGACAGTTTCGGTTTGCGGCGGTACAAAATACCGTGAATAGACAACATAATAACCAACAAGTACGACAAACAGCGCTGCGGACATGAATCCGATGGCACCTTTAATCAGATTAGAAACCCGCTCTTCTCTGGCGCGCAGCCTGTTAGTAGGGGACATATAGACTCGCTCTCCGTCCGCTGTGGGCTCCTGTGTTGGTCTCTCGTAATTTGCACTGGTGGTGGAGGCCGCCGGTCGAGTGATTGTTTCTGGTGGGAGCTTCTCGAGGTCGATGGGTGACCATGATAGCGGCTTACCGAAGCGCAGAGCGTCTCTCACCGTTCGAAGATCCGTTAACAATTGAGCGGCGGTAAGGTAACGCTGTTCTGGCCGCTTTTGCAGGCACTTAATAACGATACCCTCGATGCTCATGGGAACGCCTTGATTAAGAGCCCTGGGCGATGGTATAGGTGCAAATGCGTGCAGATCTGCTATTGCGGCCGGTGTTTCGCCTGAATAGACTACTGCCCCGGTAAGCATCTCATAGAGTACTGCGCCCACCGCGTAAATATCCCCTGCCACGGTACCGGGAATGGTGGTAGAGAGCTCGGGGGCATGGTAGGGGGCGGACCTTGACAGCATAGCAGCCTGAGCAGCAGGGGATGCGCTTACGCCTGTGGAGATACCAAAATCGAGAAGTTTTACCGCGCCCTCGGGGCTTATAATCACGTTCTGCGGGCGTACATCGCCATGAACCATCTTGAGACCATGCGCAAATTGAAGTGCCTCAACAAGGGCTACGGCTACGTCCACCGCTGCAGCCAGTGTGAAGGGGGCAATGCGGCGGATTCTCTCCTTGAGATCAATGCCGCGTACGAACTCTGCCGCAAGCGCGGGGCCCGACGGTGTCTCCAGCCACTCTAGCTGTTGACAGATATGGGGGTGTTTGAGTGCTGCCGCCTGCATTGCACCAGACTTCAAGCCCGCAATGAGTGCAGCATCATCATGCCAGGCCTTCTGCAGGGCTTTAAGTGCCACGATGCGGTTTGTGCTCTTGTCGCGTGCGCGGTACACTGAGAACAGTGTGCTTTCACTGGATTTATCCAGCACCTCAAACCGCTGATTTATGACCTGGTTGATCAAATAATACTATCTCCCGGATCCGTCACCCTTCGGCGTGCTGCCTTCTCTCGAATGCACCGCCTGCATGCCCGCTATGGCGATGATTGCAATTAGAAGTACAAGGTACACGATGAGCAGCGGGCCGTGGTCTAAGGCGTTCACCTTTGCGCCATTGAGGACTCCCAGCGCCTGCAGCACAGGAAAGCCTATCCAGCGCACAGCAAATAGCAGTATCCAACAGAGCGCAACGCCGGCATTAACAGGCGGTATCTCAAAGCACCCACTGTCTTCCTGAACTTCTTGTTCAGACAACATCCGGAAGATCCCTCTGTTTTTGAAGACTTTTCAGTACCAATTCGCTGTCGACATCTCCTTGCACGCACGTGGTACCAACGGATTGCGCAAGCACCCAGCGAAGCTTCCCATTTCTGGCCTTCTTGTCATGTGCCGCATGTTGAAGCAACTCTTCGTTCGAGACGTCGACGGGTAGGTGAATGGGTAACCCCGCGAGTCGTAAGGCTGATATAGTTTCGCTTGTTACGTTCGATGGGGTAATTCCCAGCGCCTCCCCAATAAGGCAGGCGCTCACCATGCCGATCGCTACGGCTTCACCATGCTTATATATACGGTAGTGCGTGGCAGTTTCAACGGCATGACCAATCGTGTGCCCAAAGTTAAGAATGGCGCGAATTCCTTGTTCGGTTTCGTCTTCAGAAACGATCTGCGCTTTGATTTCGCAGCATCTCGCTATGGCGGGTAGAAGACTTGGCGATTTGCGACGCAGTATTTGAGGAAGTGCTTCCTTTACCTCAGCGAACAACCGATTGTCGAAAATGATACCATATTTGATAACTTCGGCAAGTCCGGAGCGCAACTCCCTCAGGGGCAATGTGGCTAGCGTTTGCGGGTCGACTATAACCGCCTCAGGTTGATGAAACGCACCTACCAGGTTTTTACCCGCGGCAAGGTCAACTCCGGTTTTGCCGCCAATGGATGCATCTACCTGGGCGAGAAGCGTAGTAGGAACCTGCACAATAGCGACACCGCGAAGGTAAGTAGCAGCTGCAAAGCCTGCAAGGTCACCAAGCACCCCGCCGCCTACGGCAACCACAACGGTTCGCCGGTCCAGATGATGTTCCGCCCAGTTGTCGTATAACCGGGCCACGGTGGCGAGCGATTTTGTACGCTCTCCGGCGGGTATTGTACTCAACAAGCAGTCGGCTCCAGCACTCCGCAGTGAATCACACAGAGGCTGGGCATATTTCTCTACAAGACCCGGATGAGTCACCACGACGGCCCTTGATCCTCGACTCAGCTCCGCAATGAGCGATGGTGCAAGTGTTGAAAGCAGTCCATTGCCAACGCGAATGGGGGTTCGTTTTCCGGGGGTCTCAACATGAAATTGATAGTCGGTGCTGTGGGTCATTTGCCTTCGCCTGAGATGGTTTTGAATAAATTAATCACACTCGCTGCGGACTCTGTTGGTGTAAGACCGCGCAATTCTACAGTACAGTGTGCGGCTTCACGGTAGATTGGTTCGCGCTTCTCCAACATGTCGGAGATGTGAGCCCGCAGATCGGTCACACCAGCAAGGAGCGGGCGGTGTGTCTGGTGGCGCACTCGCTCTACGATGGTATCCGTGTCTACATGTAGCAGAACTACAAGCCCAGTTGCGCGCAGGGCTGCGACGTTTACGGGGTTCAGCACCACTCCGCCACCAGTTGCGATAACTTGTCTGGAGCCTGTGCTAAGCTCCTGAATAAGGTTGCACTCCTGTCGCCGGAACTCGCGCTCCCCAAGTTCCGTGAATAGCTCTGTTATGGACATCTGGAAGCGAGCCTCAAGCAGATGGTCGGTGTCGCAAAGGGTCATCCCCAGTCGCCGCGAGCAGATCCTTGCGATAGTGGACTTTCCTGCGCCCATGAATCCAACAAGCACGAGGTTCGTTAAGCCAGACTGGGTCATTTTGCCGGTGGTTGCCATCCACGGGCCTGCACGCTCGCCATGTAGGTCGCAGCGTTTCGCTGAAACTCCTGGAGGCTGTCACCTGCAAATTTCTCAACAGCTGCCTCAGCTAAAGTAAGGGCAACCATTGCCTCACCAATTACTGCCGCAGCAGGTACGGCACACACGTCCGAACGTTCGAAATGTGCTTTAACAGGTTGGCGGGTTTTCATGTCTACCGAGGCGAGCGGTGTGGGAAGCGTTGACAGTGGCTTCATTGCAGCACGCACTACTACCGGTTCACCGTTGGTCATTCCACCTTCAATTCCGCCTGCGTTGTTGGTTCCCCGCGTGAAGCCTTCGGTGTCCGCAAAAAAGAGCTCGTCGTGAACCTTCGACCCCGGTATTTCGGCAACGCCAAAGCCCATGCCAATTTCGACGCCTTTAATTGCCTGAATGGACATGAGAGCGGCGGCCAGTTTGCTATCTAGTTTGCGATCCCACTGAGCATAGCTTCCCAACCCTGGTGGGCAGCCAATAGCGGCCACTTCAAAAACACCACCCAGGGTATCGCGCGTATCCTCCTGCATGCAGTGATCTATCGCTGCAACCATTTTGGCGGCTGCTTGCGGATGCGCACATCGTACTGGCGAACCTTCGGCAATTTCAGCAAGGGCCAGATAGTCAGACTTACCGGTAAATTCGGCCCACACGCCACCTATTGATACAACGTGGCTGACAATGTCAATCCCTATGGAGCTCAGCAGCGAGCGGAAAATAGACCCTAGCGCTACAAGTGCGGTAGTGTTTCTGGCGCTGCTTCGTTCTAGAATAGGACGCAAATCGTCGGTGTTGTACTTTAGCATACCGGGAAAGTCCGCATGGCCCGGTCGCGGCTGAGTAATCGGCGGGGCAGGGTCATCTACGGGCGTAATAGACATGCGCTGCAGCCAGTTCTCCCAGTCTCGGTTTCGAACCAACATCGTGACGGGGCCGCCCATGGTTAGTCCATACCGAACTCCAGTGAGAATCTCTACGGTGTCCGTTTCAATTTGCTGGCGCGCTCCCCGCCCGTAGCCCCCTTGCCTTCTGCGCAGTTGAAGGTTTATCCCTTCTATGTCCACCGGGAGATTTGATGGCAACCCCTCGACCATCGCAGAAAGCGCCGGCCCATGAGACTCACCGCCTGTTAAAAAGCGTAGCAACGACGATGTCCTTTCTCCATACCAGAGATGCGAGCTGTTTTCTGTAATGCTACCACACAATGTCTACACCCTACGGTTTTCCTCAATGTAAGTGGCGGCGCAACCTGCACAATAGATACCCGGTTTCGCAGCAGCCAACACGGCGATAATCTATCCAGAGCGCCACCGTATTGGTGTGTGTCACGAATTCTGGAATTCCGCTTCCAGTCTTCGCGTGGGGTACGAGGATTTGTTGGCGTTGCAGTAGATCGAACCCGGGTACTGAGAGGTTAGGGCGTTCGTTACGGATTTGCTCTTGGTTGGCACAACATATTACATTGACCAGTTGCTCACCGCTGGCATCGCCAATTATCGTGCACGGGTAGTCTTCACAATCGACTATGGGCGGGTGCGACCGGGCCCGATTCCTCAACAATGGTATAATAGAGCACTTTAATATAGATATTTGTGCATCATCTGGTTACGCCGCACTCTGTCTGGAGGAATTCTATGTCACGCCCCGTGGTCGCCGTGGTTGGCCGGCCTAATGTTGGTAAATCAACGCTATTTAACAGATTGATCGGCCGCAGGGTTGCAATTGTTGAGGATGTCCCTGGCATCACCCGGGACCGGCTATACCATAATGTAGATTGGCGCGGAATAGAGTTCACCATTATTGATACCGGTGGCATCATACCTAACGAAACTGATCCCCTTATCGTGCAGGTCCGTGCGCAAGCTCAGGTAGCAATGAGTGAAGCGGATGTCATTCTGTTTGTAGTGGATGCGGCAGATGGATTAACCAGTACCGACCACGAAATTGCGAATGCGCTTAGAGGTACCGATCGGCCGTTGCTGCTGGTCGTTAACAAAACAGATAATCCGCGGCTTCAGATGGATGCTGCCGAGTTCTACAGCCTTGGCCTGGGTGAGCTTCATACCATATCCGCAGTGCACGGCCACGGTGTTGCCGATCTGCTGGATGCAACGGTAAGTCTCTTCGACGGGGAGCGTGTTAAACACGAAGACGAAAACGATGACTTAAGGCTCGCAATTGTCGGCCGCCCAAATGTGGGTAAATCCTCCCTGCTTAACGCTATTCTGGGCGAGGATCGTTCCATCGTGAGCCCAATCCCCGGTACTACTCGCGACAGTATAGATACCCGGTTCAACTGGAATGGCGAGGAACTGGTACTGTTGGACACCGCCGGTATCCGTAGAAACCGTAAGGTACAGGGCACGGTTGAATATTACATGGTTTTGCGCGCACGTGCCGCACTAGAGCGAAGCAACGTGGGTGTACTCGTAATAGATGCATCGGAAGGCGTAGTCGATGGTGATAAGCGGGTTGCGGGCATCGCTCAGGACGCGGGCCGTGCCTGTGTGGTCGTCGTAAACAAATGGGATCTTGTGGACCCCGGTGTAGCGGCTGGATCTGGGGGACCAAGGCGTCCAGATAGACGTAAAATCGAGGTGTTTACGGAGATGTTCCGTAAAGAGTGCCCCTTTCTGGCGTACGCTCCGCTCATTTTCGTGTCAGCTAGAGAACGGTTTGGTATTCGCTTCGCAGTAGAATCGGCTATCGAGGCCGCTCAGAATCACGCGCATCGCATACCAACGGGGATTCTCAACAGGCTGATAAGGGAGGCCATTGAGCGCCGACCGCTAAGCGATCACGGCAGGAACTTAAAGGTCTATTATGCCACCATGCCGCGCACCCAGCCACCAACAATTGTTCTCTTTTGCAATGATGACAAGATGCTTCATTTTTCCTATCAACGATATCTTGAAAATCAACTCCGCCTGACGTTCCCTCTGGAGGGTACTCCCATACGTATTGAGGCACGCAAGGTGGAAAATAAGGAGCGCGAGGGGTAGCGAAGCACCATGAGCCGACTGCAGAAGCGATATATTTGTACCAGCTGCGGTCATGAAAGTCTGCGCTGGATGGGAAGATGTCCTGAATGTGATGTGTGGGACAGCCTCGTAGAGGAGGTCGTCTCGGTAGAAGCTTCCCCCGACGTACCACGCGCAAGGCACGACGCGCATGGTGTAGTGAGCACCGGACAGGGGCGACCTGTTTCGCTAGCCGAGGTCCCGGCGGAGGTTGGTAATCGGCTAATCAGCGGCATTCCAGAGTTTGATCGTGTGCTTGGTGGGGGTGTGGTGCCGGGCAGCATCGTGCTTGTAGGTGGCGACCCGGGTATCGGTAAATCTACACTACTCACCCAGGTTGCTTGTGCGTTAGCCTCAGTAAACAAGACCGGCGTGCTCTACGTTTCTGGTGAAGAGAGTGCGCAGCAAATTGCGCTACGAAGCCGAAGGCTCGGGGCCGTACATCCACAAGTGATGGTTCTGGTGGATACCGACGCCGCGGTTATAACTCACCACGCTGCACAGAGCAAACCGGCGCTGATCATTATCGACAGCATTCAGACTATGGCCGATTCGTCTCTTGACTCCATTCCAGGTTCCGTCAGCCAGGTGCGGTCATGTGCATCGCATTTTGCGAGGTTTGCACGATCTAGCCGCGTACCAATTGTGCTTATTGGGCACGTTACAAAGGATGGCGCACTGGCAGGACCCCGCGTACTTGAACACCTTGTGGATACGGTGTTGTCATTCGAGGGCGATCATCAGCACGCGTATCGCATGTTGCGTGCAGTAAAGAACCGCTTCGGTTCTACCGACGAACTTGGGCTCTTCGAAATGCACGAACAGGGCCTGCAGAGTGTGGAAAACCCCTCGGCGGCACTCCTGGCCGAGCGGCCCCACGAGGGCAGCGGCTCTGCGATTACCGCAGTGGTTGAGGGCTCTCGCGCTTTGCTGGTGGAGGTGCAGGCCTTAGCCACGCGTTCCTTTCTTGCTAGCCCGCGAAGAGTATTGACAGGTTTTGACCCCAATCGTGTTAATATGCTGCTGGCCGTGCTAGAAAAGCGACTGGGCTTGCGACTGGCAGAGCAGGACGTATTCGTGAATGCGGCTGGTGGAGTGCGAATTACAGAGCCAGCGGCTGATCTTGCTGCTGCTGCGGCGGTTGCTTCCAGTTTTCGTGATGAACTGGTTGAACAGCATACCGTACTGATAGGTGAGGTGGGACTAGCTGGCGAGGTTCGCGCAGTGGCCGGCCTTGAGAAGCGATTGCGTGAGGTGGTTCGGCAAGGATTCCGACGTGTAATTGTTCCACGCTACGGCTTCGACAAGCTTCCAGCCATAGCAGGGCTCAAACTGGAAGCCGTTGATACGGTACAACATGCCCTGCAACTAGCCCTTACGTCACCGTCGGCCGGCCGGTTGTAGGCCATTTGAATCAGAGAGTGTACCTACCCTATTTTGAGCAGAAGACCCAGGACGTAGGTAACCCCGCCGCAGATAAATCCAATCATGGTCATCTCCAGTCCACTCGACCACCAGCTTCGGGCAGTAACCAGACTTTTAGCGGCTCCCACGGCAAAGTGAGCGGCCATTCCAACTGCGGCGGCAGCAAGAACGGCAGGCATCCCCTTGGTAAAGAAAAATGGGAGTGTGGGTATCATTCCCCCAACTGCGGTACTCGCTGCCGCGGTGAACGCACCAAGAACCGGGTTGGGAAAGTTGTGTTCACTAAGGCCAAGCTCTTCCTGCGCCATGGTTTTGAGGAATTGATCTGGGTTAGCCGCCATTCTCTGCGTAAGTGTATTTGCTTCGCTCTCCGAAAAGCCCTTTAGTTGGTAGATGAGGTTAAGCTCCTCGATCTCGTGTTCGGGCGACTGTTCAATTTCAAGCTTTTCCCGTGCAATTTCGGCCTCATATACTTCACGCTCCGACTTCGCTGCCATAAACGCACTGGTCCCCATCGACAGTGCCGAGGCAAGTGTGGCGATAAGACCAGATGTGAGCACTACTTTCATACCGTCTGGGGCGGCAGCCGTCGCTCCGGCCATTCCACTTACCACACCAAAGACGGCGCCTAAACCGTCGTTAAGGCCGTAAATTGCGTCGCCTATCCAGCTGCCGGTGGATGCGTGTTTTTCGCCCTTCATCATGGCCTCAAGCCGTGATTTGGGTCCGTCGCCGGTCTTAAGGTTCTGCAGCATGACCGTGTGCTGCTTCTCCTCCTCCTCTATTTTGAGAAACAGCTGATGGGATTCGGGATCGCTTTCCAGAGCGGCCGCATGGCGCCCAAATTGTGTAACATTGCGGGACTCCTCAACCTCAATGCGGCGCAGCATCGCCTCGGTTCCCAAGGAACGGGCAAGCAACTTCTGCGCGGTGGTCGGAGTGGTAGACTCCTTGGGAGGTATACCTCCAAGAGCCAAAATACGATCCGCGAACTGACGGGCGTGATCCTCCTCAATAGTTGCCAGGCGTCGTAATATCCTGGCCTTCCTTTCATCGCCCTGCTGCTCTGCCAGCACATTGTATAGCCGTGCAGCCTCAATTTCCCGCTCCCACGCGGCTTTCAGTGCGCTGATGACCTGCTTTTCATCCATTAACGTCTAATCCTTAATTTTCAAATAATTGTTGTGCGATTTCGCCACTTAGAGCAGTGCCTCCGTTGTGGCCCGTATCCCAACCACAAGGTATGCCGTGAAGCGAACACCGAATCTACATCTGTTCCGGTAAGTCGGTAGTAGCTGCATTTACCTATTAGTACCTGCATTAAGACAGCACGATTCCACAATGTGGTATCTGCCTCGCTACGGTTACGGATCGTCGTCAACCACTAGGAGAGGCCGATGCAAGTGAATCCGGGTGGCAGGAGCGAGTTGTAACTATGCCAGTGTCAGCCGTCTGCGCGAATACCACGGTTAATGCAGGCAGCACACTTACCGCGTACGGTAATCTGCATGCTCTCTACGACGTGGTTGCCAACATTGAGCAAGGTGAGCTGGTCCTTCTCTGGGGATTCAATGTCCTCAACCATTCCGCAGATGGAGCAAATGAAGTGATGGTGCGGTTCAATATTTGGGTCGAACCTCTTTAAGCCTGCCTCTTCTACAATATTTACGAGGTGGGCGTCTAACAGGAGGTTGAGCGTATTGTAGACGGTCGCCCGCGATGTCATGGGAAATCGGCTGTTAACGTCGGCGAATACCTCATCCGCGGTTGGATGAACACGTGTTGCCGCCAGGCAATCGACAATCGCACGTCGCTGAGGCGTCATTTTTAGACCACGCTCCTCGACTAATGCCGATAATTTTTCGGGTGTGAGACGAATCATGCCTTTAGAATACATCTAAAATTGGATTATGTCAAATAAATCAAGCTGGTAAGGAGTGTGTTCTATCGCTGTATCGGATATCGCATTGCCTCCTGTAGGTTGGTTCCAAATTGGAATTAAGGAAACACACATGAGGTACAGTTTCAAATTATGCTCGTTCAGATTATTTAACATAAAAGAAGGAAATTGCGTAGGGGTGGAAGAATTTCTAAACAATCGCTCCATATTCCACATTGCGTAGTGCAGCATTTCTTCAAAAGGGCTGAATGAACTCTGTAGCAAACTCCAGTACTCCGTCTATGCGAACCAGGCGTGAGATCATAAGAACGTTTACCTTTGCATGCGGAGCACTTCTCACGGGGTGCGCCAGCTCCGATTATGTGGACGGTAAGCTTGTACTGACACAGTGGTATCACCAATACGGTGAGAAAGGCACGTTTCAGGCGGTCCACCGGTATGCGCGTGAATACACCAAGGTCAACCCTCATATTATCGTTAAGGTTGTGTGGATTCCGGGCGACTATGGCACTAAGCTGGCGACGGCCCTGTTAACTCCTGATGGCCCGGACGTATTTGAGAACCAGTTAAGCCAGGCGATGGTGGAGGCCGGGCAGGTGGCTCCTCTGGATGACCTCTTTACGCCCGCTGATCTGGCAGACTTCAATTCCAGGGATACAGCACTAAATTCGGTAAACGGCAAAATTTACGCGGTCAAAATGATCGACGATATGGGGCTCCTGTTCTACCGCAAAAGTCAATTTAAGGCTGCAGGCATACAGCCGCCGTCAACCATGGCTGAGTTGCTCACCGCGGCAAAGGAGCTAACCACGTCTAATCGCAAGGGGCTTTACCTTGGGAATGACGGTGGCATCTCTGCCCTGCTCAATATTCTGCCCTGGTCCGCCAATACCGACTTCCTTGTGGACAATCGAATCGTTTTCAACAATCCGAGAACCGTAGCTGCTTATGAAGCTTTGGTTCAACTTAACCGCAGTGGTACCCTGCTAATGGGTGCTCCAACTGACTGGTGGGATCCCTCTGCTTTCACTCAGGGTGCCGCAGCCATGCAATGGTGTGGGTTGTGGGCCTATCCAGCGATATACAAGGCCGTGCAAGATGATCTTGGCGCAGTTATATGGCCGGCACTGGATGCTGCTGGTGTACCTGTCACGTTTCTTGGTGGATGGTCGGCAATGGTCAATGCTAATCGTCCACATGTCGCCGAGGCAAAGAAATTTTTGCAGTGGCAGTGGATACAGAACCGCAAGATTCAGCTGGATTGGTGCGTTGGCTACGGTTTTCATGTGCCGCCGCGTCACAGTTTGGCAATCTCCACAGCAAAGTTGCAGCAGCCCGTACCTGCCTATGCAGTGAAAATGCTGGCTAAATACGGTAAGGCGCTACCGCCGCTCTGGTCTAGTTCCATGAGCAGCGACCTCACCAGCGCACTCACCAATATCGTTAAACTTGGACACCCTGCTCAGCAAGAGATAAGCGGCGCAGCAGCCTCGTGCAGGCGTGAATTGCGACGGGAACTTGAGTGAGGAGGCTGGTGAAACTCGCAATATGACATCCACGACTCAAACCGCTTCAAAGGGCAAGAGCCTCGATCGAAAACGGCTCAGCGCAGAGCTTTCGTTCTGGGCTTTCGTCACGCCGGCCATAGCCGGCCTTGTGCTATTCATGGCGATCCCGATGGTGTGGGGATTTCTCCTCAGTCTGTCGCGAGCGCAGAATACCATCCACTTTGGCCATTTTATTGGGTTGAGGAACTATACAGATCTTCTGTCCGACCCAGACTTTCTCAACTCTCTATGGACCATCTTTGTATTTACTCTTTTTATTGTTCCGACCACGTTTCTGTTTTCGCTGTGGCTCGCAATTGCGGTGCACAACATACCGCGCGGAAAAGCTTTCTTCAGAACGGTCTTCTTCATACCAACTGCGGTCTCCTATGCTGCAGCCTCACTCATTGCAAGAATGAGCTTTTTTAGCGGACAGTCAAATGGATTTGCTAATCATATCATCGGGCTGTTTGGTCTTGCGCCGATACAGTGGATAGGAACTGCCTCACCCCCATGGTACTGGCTGGTGCTTGTAAGCGTGAGGTTATGGCTGCAGGTCGGATTTTACATGATCATATTTCTTGCGGCTCTGCAGCAGATACCGCGGTCTCTTTACGAGGCGGCGGCGCTAGACGGTGCTTCCGGCGGATTTACGGTCTTTCGGTACATAACCCTGCCGCAGCTTCGCGCTGCCACAGTGTCTGTACTGCTACTCAACCTTATAGCGGCGTTTCAGGCGTTTGACGAGTTCTACAACATCCTAGGGGGAAGCGGATCGTCTAGCGGTAATATCGGACTTGCAAGGCCGCCGCTGGTTTATATTTACAATGTTGCCTTAAGCAGCCAGGATTTTGGGCGCGGCGCGGCGGGTGGTTTCATTATCACTTTCATCATCGTTGCATTCACCCTCGTGCAGGGCAGACTCTTTGGTTTTGGTAGCGCGAAGGAGGGCAGGTAATTGCACGCTCGTACCATGGGGCAGAAGTTACAGTTAGCGCTACGGTATGCGGTACTCTCCGCGCTCGCAATAGTCTTTTTGATTCCGTTTTACCTTATCGTTCGCAACGCACTAATGACGGATGCACAGATAACTTCGCCACATTGGCAGTGGTTTCCCCTGCATCCTGTGTGGTCTAACTTTCACGAGCTATTTGCAGATAAAACGGCGTTCATGTGGGTTGGCCTTCGCAATAGCGCATTTATCGCGACCACGACACTGGTGCTGCAGATGCTCTTCGCATCGATGGCAGGTTATGCACTGGCGCGTATTCCGTCAAGGGCAAGCCGCACCGTCTTTGGCTCTGTGCTGCTGACGTTGATGATACCGGGTGCAGTGACATTTGTACCCACGTTTGCCTTGATGGCATGGGTGGGTGGCGTCAATACGCTGTGGGGAGTAATTGCACCAGGGCTGTTTAGTGCGTTTAGTATTTTCCTGTTTCGACAGTTCTACCTGGGGTTTCCTAGCGAGATTGAGGAAGCAGGCATGATGGACGGTCTGGGCTATGCGGGCATCTACTGGCGTCTTGTGCTTCCAAACTCTAAGGCAGTGTTGATGTCGTTAGGAGTTTTGGCTTTCGTTGGCACCTGGAACACCTTCCTATGGCCGCTAGTTGTAGGCCAGAACCCTTCTTCCTGGACAGTACAGATCGTACTCTCTACCTTTCTCACGGGGCAGACAATTCAGCTCCACGAACTATTCGCAGCAGCACTCGTTGCGGTACTGCCACTAGTCGTCGTCTTTCTGTTCATGCAACGATATATTGTGGAAGGTATCACATTCTCAGGGGGCAAGGAGTAGGCGTAATTCTAATCTCACCCATTAATTGCCCGCGGGTTACCGGTATTCCTCAGCCGATCTATTGAGCCCAGTCGTGCGGAATGTTGCACCACGACCTAAGGTATAATTTCACTAGCTTAAGGATGGCGATTGCTGCAGAGCACTTTACCTAAGGAACCAACGTGGCTGATTTGTACAGATCCGCTTGGAGTGAGGCTGGCGTTAGGTTTCGCGACGAACGAGCACCCTCTATGGCTACCGGGTGCCTGATCAATCTCGTGTACGCAATTTACCTTACTGCTGTGCCGGTAATCATGACTTCTGTGGGGCGTACCTTTCATCTGGGGCTGGACGCACAGGCACGACTCTATCCGGCGAGCTTTGGCGGCCTTACTCTAGGCGTGCTTGTAAGTGGTGCGCTTTCCGACCGCCTTGGCAGAAAGCTGCTACTGCTAGCCAGCATAGGTAGTTTCGCAGCGGGTGCCCTCTGGTTTGCTCTCGCACGAAGTTTCGCACCGTTGCTTGCCGCCGCAGCGCTCGCCGGAGCTGGCAGCGGATCGATGCAGACAGTAAGCAATGCGCTGCTCTCCGACCTGTTTCCTCGCCGGCGTGAACTTGCGCTTAGCATTACCCAGACAATGTTCGGACTTGGAGCATTTTTAGGTCCGTTCATCATTTTGACGCTGGTTCATTTCAGTCGCTGGGAATCTGCTTATCTGTTTATGGCAGTGGCCGGTGCCGTACTTTTTGTCTGGCAGGCGCTTCAAACGGTCGATAATGCGCCCTCGCAAGTGCGCGGTGCCAAGGTTCCTTGGACAAATCCGCAGCTGGTACTTCTGGCATTGGCAGCTTTTCTCTATTCCGGCTGCGAGGTAAGCTATTGGGGATGGGTTCCAAAATACCTCCACGCCCTTTCGATGGCTGCTATTGCTGCTGCTGTAATCTCTGTCTTTTGGCTGGCGATGTCGATAGGGCGCGCATTAAGTAGCGTGCTTGCTGCGAGGTTTTCGTCCACCAGGCTAGTAATGGCCATGATGCTCACCTCTTCTTTCACTGCGCTGCTCACCATCTTTGCCCCGCATAACCCGGTGGTGTTAGTTCTAGTCGCTCTCACAGGTCTTGCGATGGCTGGCACCTACGGGTTGCTGCTGTCTATAACGGCAAACAGGTTTCCTGCAGATGCAGGTGCGGCGCTGGGACTGGTCGCGGCCATGGGCGGTGCCGGTGGTGCGGTACTACCGTGGCTGTGCGGACAGCTGGTGAAATCTGCAGGCTGGCATGGTGCGCTGCTGGTACCAGTGCTAGGTGATATTCTCGTTGTGCTGCTGGCTGTGTGGATTGCGTCGCTAAGGAGGTCGGAGCCGTGTGCGGCGCAGTAGTTGCACTTGATGTTGGTACCAAAACAGTGGGAATGGCTTATTCACCGGCGGGCGTGAGGTCATGCGTTCCTATCCAGACCCTCCAGAGGAGCCCATCCGTTCGGCGAGATCTCGGACTGCTTAGCGAAGTTCTCAAAGCTCGCAGTGCGGAGATGGTTGTAGTGGGGTTGCCGCTGATGCCCGATGGCAGCGAAGGTGAACGCGCGCAGATGGTGCAAGCGTTTGTTGCCAGGTTGCGCGGCTTTGTGCGAATTCCCATCGTCTTTCAAGACGAGAGATACACAAGTTTTGCGGCGTCGGAGATAATATCTGCGGAGAAATATGACAACAGTGCCGATATACATTCTATCTCTGCGGTGCTAATTCTCGAAGATTACCTCACCATGCGAGGCGAAGCCCTTGGTTCGGATACAGCTTGAGGTACCCGGTGAATTATGCATCTCTTGCATGCACTACCATCGGTTAATCGCGACAAGCAGTTCAGTCGCGCGCGTGGCCATTGGCCCCCAACAACGAACTTTAACGCAACCTATTGGCGTCAACATCGGTAGAAATGGTGTTCAGCGATTACTAGCAAAGTTATGAAAAACGAGGTAAGCCGGCGGCGTGGGCTGATGTTATGTTGCCCGCACCAAACGGCCCAGGAAATTACGCAGATATCGTTGGTTGACTTAAAGAGCCGATCAATTGCAGCGGTGATACTCGATCTCGATAATACCCTCGTTCGGTGGCAGCAGGAGGATATCTCCGAGGACGTACTTGGCTGGATCCAGCAGGCTAAGGAACTCGGTTTTGCACTCTGTATCCTGTCCAATTCGTTTTCGGGCCACCGCGTAAAGCGCATGGCAGAACGGTTAAATGTACCCTTTGTTCGCCGCGCTAAAAAACCGGGGCGTGCAGGCTTTCAACAGGCATTTCGGCTCCTTGGGTGCCGCGCGGAGGAGGCGGCGATTATTGGCGACCAGTTGTTTACAGATATTCTAGGCGGCAATCGCGCGGGAATTCACACCATACTCGTTAACCCGATACACAGCAGGGAGTTCCTGTACACTCGAATCATTAGCCGGCCCCCAGAACGAATGTTGATAAGGCACTTTCGTCGGC
Organism: bacterium; assembly: GCA_021777995.1. Classification (GTDB taxonomy): domain Bacteria; phylum Armatimonadota; class Chthonomonadetes; order Chthonomonadales; family Chthonomonadaceae; genus JAJZFK01. The sequence goes on along the minus strand of JAJYCW010000003.1, from coordinate 48,698 downwards.
TAGGACATATGAACCATTGATGACGGAGCCTGTTACATCCATTGAGATATCGGGCCGCAGTCAGCTTGTTGGAGTAATGGGATGGCCCGTGGAGCATAGCCTCTCGCCACCGATGCATAACGCAGCGTTTAATGCCTTGGGCCTGCAGTATGTCTATGTCCCCTTCGCCGTGGAACCTGTACACCTGAAATCTGCTGTACAAGCGCTGCCCGCGTTGGGCATGCGCGGCGTCAACCTCACAATACCGCATAAAGAAGCGGCGTTTGTGCTTGTAGACGAGTTGGATTCGAGCGCTGCACTCGCAGGTGCAGTGAATACAATCGTTCAAGTTGATGGCCGATTGAAAGGCTTTAATACTGACGGCATTGGATTTGTACTGCCCCTTGCAGCAGAGGGATTCGACTTCCACGGCAATCGTGGCGTGATTTTAGGTGCAGGGGGGGCAGCCAGATCCGCGGCATTCTCATTGGTGGCACGAGGTATGCATATTACCATTGTAAACAGAACTTTGGAGCGTGCACGTGCGCTGGCAGAGGCCGTCAATCAGTGGAGTTCGAACAGTAGCGTTGATTATGTCGTCCTAAACAGTGACGACTCATTGCGGCAAACCATCAGGGAGTCTGCACTGCTCGTTAACACGACCAGAGTGGGTATGCATCCGTACGAGACAGAGCCGCCGCCTATTTCGGCTGAGTTTCTGCACCGTGGGCTCTTCGTTTACGATCTGATATACAACCCGCAGGAGACACAGTTGTTGCGGGTTGCTCGCGAAATGGGGTGTCGTACGTTAAATGGTGTTCGTATGCTGGTTCATCAGGGAGCAGCCGCTTTTGAGTTGTGGACTGGCCATAAACCCGATACATCCGTCATGGAAACTGCCGTGTTGTGGGGTTTAATGCGCTAGCCGCAGGCTAGCGCCCTATCACAAAGTGCCAAACAGGCACAAAAATAAAATTAAGTCTTGCGCCGAACCGTTCCGTGTGTTATAATCGGGCGCAATAATAGCGGCACAATGTCGCTCAATTCTGCACGTGGTCTATAAATTGACCGAATAAGGTGGAGACACAGGCATGGTAATGGCACGAATGAGCCTTGGTGATTACATGGTCGAGAAGGGGTATGCCTCTCCTGAGCAGATCGAAGAGGCAAAAAAGGTGCAGCAAAACTCACGTGGTGATCTTGCGAAAATCCTTTTAAACATGGGGCTTAACGCACGCGACGTGTACGAAGCCAAGGCGCAGGAAGCTGGCGTCGCCTGGCTCGACTTATCTGCCAACTTTAAGCCAGATCCCTCCGCCGTAAATGTCGTACCGGATCACGTTGCACGAAAGAATAATGTGCTGCCAGTTCGCAAGCAGGATAACGTACTGTGGGTTGCAATGGCAGATATCAACAATCTTGCTGCGCTCGACAACGTTAGGCTAGTGTCGCGCTGCCAGGTAAGACCTGTAGTGGTAGTGCCCGATAGTCTGGAGGAGGCTATCAACAAGGCGTACGGCGGAGGCGTCGCTGTTGAAGGTTCCAATAAGGGTGGTATGAACCCAAACCGCAACATGACGGACATCGGCGGTGGAGAAGCTAAGTCCGCCATGAACGAAGCGATCGCGGCCTACGGCGCGCAGGGTGACGCGGCAAAATCCGGTGACGAGGATGCCGACCTCAAAGCGATGGTTGATGAAGCTCCTATCGTGAGACTCGCAAATACCATCCTTCAGGAAGCGTTTAAAGAGCGGGCATCCGACATTCACCTTGAGCCAGATCGTCGCTTTATACGGGTGCGACTGCGAATTGACGGCGTGCTTCATGAGATCATGCAGATGCCCAGTTACATCAAGATGCCGTTGATTGCACGTTACAAGATCATGTCTGAGATGAACATCGCAGAGCGGCGTGTTCCGCAGGATGGTCGTATCGCTACGCGTTACCAGGGAAAAGAGTACGACTTACGTGTTTCGTGTCTTCCCAACCTGCATGGCGAGAAGATCGTTATGCGTATCCTTGACAAAAACAGCGTTATGATCGGCTTGAACAAGCTTGGTTTTACTCCTGAGATGCAGGCGCAGCTTGAAGAGCTTTCGAACCAGCCAAACGGAATGCTCCTTTCCACGGGCCCAACGGGACACGGTAAGACCACGACGCAATACTCCCTGCTCAACAAGTTAAACAGTGTTGAAAAGAACATTCTCACCATTGAAGACCCGTGCGAATATGTGCTTTCAGGTGTTACCCAGGTGCAGGTCAACCGTAAGGCCGGTCTCACATTCTCATCAGCGCTAAGGGCCTTCCTTCGACAGGACCCGGACATCATTATGGTGGGTGAGATGCGCGACCTTGAAACAGCCGAAATCGCCATTGAATCCGCACTTACGGGACACCTTGTACTTTCCACGCTTCATACCAATGACGCACCATCGGCCACTATCCGCCTGATCGACATGGGAATTGAACCCTTCCTTATTTCCGCAACGGTTATTGGAATCCTTGCTCAGCGACTTGGCAGACGCATCTGCAACAACTGTAAGGAGTTCTACGAGGTTCCTGCAATTGAGCTGAGGAAGTTCGGTTTCAAGCCGACTGAAGCCGGCCAGATGGTTCAGCTAGCGCGTGGGAAGGGTTGTGAAGAGTGCCGCATGACAGGCTACCGAGGCCGCATCGGTTTCTATGAACTCATGCAGCTTAATGCTGAAATGGCCGAAATGATCGTGCGCCGTGCACCACTGTCCGACCTCAAGGAAGCAGCCAAGGCCAACGGCATGATTGAGCTGCGCGAAGACGGTCTCATCAAGGTGCTGGAGGGTGTTACCACGCCGCAGGAAGTTATGAGAACGGTCTTTACCGCAGGATTCTGAAATGATCAGGCGCCTTCTGCACGAGTGGGTGAGGAGGCAAGCCTGTGCACCGGAGAGTATTCATGCCAGATAACATACCGCAGTCTAACAGAACAACACCGCCTTCCCCGGCGCCACCACCTGTCTATGCCGGTGCGCCGGGCGGCAGCCCTGCACCTGCAGCCCAGGCCGCACAGCCTGCAGTAGTCACCGCGCAGCCATTACAGGTTGCAACCGCACGGCCGCTTCCACTTGACGATGCACATATTGATGACCTCTTGAGAGCGATGGTCGACAAAGGATCTTCGGATCTCCATATTGCGGTCGGTATCCCTCCAATCATCCGCGTGGATGGTGCACTGATGCCCATCCCGTTTGATAAGGTAACCCCACAAGACTCGCAGCGCCTCATTTATGACATTCTTACGGACGATCAGATTCAGCGATTTGAAACCGAGCTGGAATTAGACTTTAGTTACCAGCTTGCACGTACGGCGCGATTTCGCGTGAATGTTTTCCGCGACAAAGGGAACGTGGCTACTGCGTTCCGGCAGATCCCACAGAAGGTTCCAACCGTAAAAGACCTTGGTCTACCGGCAGTACTAGAGGAGCTTACTCGGCTTCCCCGTGGATTGGTCCTGGTTACGGGACCGACGGGTTCGGGTAAATCTACCAGTCTTGCCGCAATGATTCACCAGATAAACATCGAGTCGAGCCGCCACATTATCACGATTGAGGATCCTATCGAGTACCTGCACACGCACAGGATGTCGGTAATCAATCAGCGCGAGGTGGGGCAGGATACCAGGCAGTTTAAGAATGCCCTTCGAGCAGCCCTTCGCGAAGACCCGGATGTAATTCTGGTCGGTGAAATGCGCGACCTCGAGACGATGCAGATGGCGGTCTCTGCTGCAGAAACCGGTCACCTTGTGTTTGCCACCCTGCATACAAACTCTGCGGCAACTTCCGTTGAGCGTATTGTAGACTCGTTCCCAGGTGATCAACAGGGGCAGGTGCGTTTGCAGCTTTCCAACAACCTCCAGGCTATCGTCTGTCAGCAGCTCCTTCCACGTGCAGGACAACCGGGCCGTATCTGCGCCATGGAGATCATGAGAGCCAGCGCGGCCATTCGAAACCTCATTCGTGAGTCCAAGGCCCACCAGATTACGTCCATGATCCAGACGAGTGCGGCGATGGGCATGCAGACCATGGACCAGTGTCTTCGTGACCTGTACCTCCGAGGCTTGATCACCTACGAAGAGGCAATGAACCGCGCTATGAACCAGACTGAACTCGAGAAGATGATTAGGACTATGTCGATGGGGCCGGGCGCAGGAGCGCCTCAGACGGGCGGGCGTTAAGCTAAAAATAATCTGTTTCAGCCCTCGCAATGGGAGGAATGCAGAAGCCATGTCTGGTAACAATATCAGGATAAGAGGGTAGGAGGCAATCAATGCCTGTTTTTCAATATACCGTGAGCGATACGACGGGAAATATGCGTACGGGGACCTCTGAAGCTGAAAGTGAAGAGATTCTAACTCGTCGACTTCAGGAGCAGGGCTTTAGGGTCACCGGCGTCAAGAAGACGGCCAAATCTAAGGGCAGCGCTTCCAACGTCTATTTTGGTAAGGTGAAGCTAAAAGATATCTCAATCTTTTGCCGCCAGTTCTCCACCATGATAGACGCCGGTGTTTCGCTCGTTAGGTCGCTTGACGTTTTGGGGGAGCAGACACAAAACCCAAAACTCAAACAGATCATTCACGAGGTCCAGATTGAGGTTGAAGGCGGCTCTAACCTGTCTAAAGCTCTTGCCAAATACCCAAAGACATTTAACAATCTCTTTATTGGTCTCATCAAAGCCGGTGAAGTCGGTGGTGTGATCGAAGAAGCCCTCCAACGTCTGTCTACGTTCCTTGAGAAGGATATGGAACTTAAGCGGAAGGTTAAATCCGCTATGACATATCCGGTCATCGTTGTTATCGTTGCAATCGTCATCGTGTTGGGTCTATGTACCTTTATTGTTCCTAAGTTTATCGCGCTCTTTAAGGACCTTGGGGTTAAGCAGCTTCCTGCTCCAACCCAGATGCTGATGGATTTCAGCGACTTCTTAAAGAACGAATGGTACGTTGGAATCGGCATAGTCGTATTCGTCTGGTTCTCGATCAAGATGATAGGCCGCACCAGAATTGGTCGACGTGTGATTGATCGCATTAAACTGTCGGTTCCCGTGTTTGGTCCACTGGGCCACAAGGTCATGCTCGCCCGCTTCTCTCGAACGTTGGGCACCTTGCTTGTATCTGGTGTTCCTATTTTGCAGGCACTGGAAACCGTTGGCGATGCTATCGGCAACGTAATTCTTAGCGAAGCGATTATGAACGCCCACGCGAGAATCCGTGAGGGAGACCGTATTAACGTTCCGCTTCAAAAAAGCGGTCGCTTTCCACCGATGGTCGTGCACATGATCTCAATTGGTGAGGAATCTGGTGCGCTTGACCACATGCTGTCGAAGATCGCTGAGTTCTACGAGGGTGAAGTGGACGCACAACTAGCTTCCCTTACGGCGTCCATCGAACCGATTATGATCGTGTTCCTCGGTCTGTGCGTCGGTTTCATAGTTATATCGCTGTTTCTTCCGCTTATAGCAGTTATTGCCAACCTGAGCGGCGGCGGCTAGCAAGGATTCTATGCCTGCATCCAACGGGTACTGGCTTGCAGTGAGCTTAATCTTCGGCCTGACAGTGGGCAGTTTCCTGAACGCGGTGATTTACCGACTTGGTCAGGAGCCGCCCCTGTCACTGCTAGAGCCCAAAACTTCCATCTGTCCCTCCTGTCGGCATCCACTTGGGGCGATGGATCTTGTGCCGGTTCTTAGCTTTCTATGGCTGCGCGGTAGATGCAGGTACTGTAAGTGCTCGATTTCCTGGCGCTACTGTGGAGTTGAGCTTCTAACATCGGTTTTGTTTGGGGTGATGTATCTCGTGGGGCCGGGAATGTCTCAGCCGGTTACGACGATCGCGCTGCAACTGTATGCTGCAACACTGGTGCCGGTGTTCTTCATCGACCTTGCGACGTTCACCATACCAGACTCGTTAAACATTCTTCTGCTGGTAATTCCAGTGGCTCTGGATATCTACAGCATTGTAAGCCATGAGGCTGGCCATGCCTTAATTGCTGGCTGGGTACCTGTATCAATGCTTGGAGGGCTGGTAGGCGCTCTCACCTTTGGCGCCGTCCGCGTAGTCGGTTGGCTCTGGAAGCGCGTGGAGGCGATGGGGCTCGGCGACGTTCTACTGGCACGCGGTATGGGGGCAATGTTAGTGTGTTTAGCAGGAACCGGCCACAATCCGTTGTGGCTCTTTCCGTCCTGGGTGTTGCTTTCGTGCCTTAGCGGCATTGTTGTTGGTCCGGTACTAATTTGGCAGCGCCTAAAGGCAGCCGCGAGGAATCCACAAACTGTTGGTGGTTCCAGCGAAGCTGTTCCCGTTGAAGCCGACGAAGGGCAGAGTAACCTGGTTCGAGAGCTGGCAGACGTGGCATGGTGTATCGTGCTAGGCGATGTGTGGCACTACCTCGCCTTCCGGTTCCGTAGGAAGCCCGATAGGCCGGCGGAATTGCCCGCTGAACAGTGGGTACCGCTACCGTCGGCAATACCGTTTGGGCCGTTTTTGGTCATCGGCTTCCTTGCGGCAGTGCTGTGGGGCGGGCCATTAACCACTGCTTACCTGCACTACGCACTACGGCGTTAAAATGGAACAGCCCTCGTGCAATAGTCGTCCTACAATACGGCGCATCTTGTAGGGACTGAAACAGAATGCGGATGGAGATCTTTTAAGATGGATCGAAAAAAGAACGGATACTGGTCAAGTTATTCCGACGGTGGTTTTACTCTTATCGAGCTGCTTGTTGTCATAGCAATTATAGCGATCCTCGCCGCCATTCTGTTCCCGGCTTTTGCTGCTGCCCGTGAAAAGGCGCGACAGTCCTCGTGCCTTTCCAACCTGCATGATATTTATCAGGCTACTTCGCTCTATTATCTTGATAACCGCAAATACCCTGGTGTCTTGTGGCAGTGGGCTGGTGTGAACTATACGAACCTTGATACCAACTGTGGGGGTACGGCTGCGGTACATCCATACAAGCCGTTATATACGACGAAAAAGCTCTCGGGCGATGCAGAATTTAGCTGTCCAGATAATCCCACGAACAACAAAACTGCGACTGTACAGGTCGTTTACCCGCCGAGCGTCCCGCTTGCCCAATCCTTTCCTGTTGTGGGCTACAAGGATACCCCTGCACTTTCACAGGCAGTGGGCACTAACGTTACGTTTCCGTCTGCAACCGAGCAGTTCTATCCGTTCGACTCATATGATATCGGTCCATCCCTGGATACGAACGGAAATCCGGTGAAGCAAGGCGGAAGCTACGTATACGAGTTGCATTACAGCCTGGATTGGACTGGCGCAACTGGTCCCAACGATAATCCCAACCAGCTAAAATATGGCTCCCTTGCGCCGCCTGCGGAGACTGTGTTAACCTGGTGTACTTATCATCAGGCCGTGAATGGGGCAGGCGTAGTGACATTGATATTGAATGACGGCACGGCGCGCACCATGGACGCTAAAACTTTTGCCCAGAAGGGTCCATTGCATGCATTCGCACCCTAATTTTGACGACAGGTTATTGACGATGGAGACGACCATGAACCGGACGAGACCCACCAGGCGACCAATATCCCCTGCATTCACCCTCATAGAGCTTCTAGTGGTGATCGCGATTATAGCGATTCTCGCTGCAATCCTCTTCCCAGCCTTCGCTGCAGTGAAGGAACAGGCGCGCCAATCCGACACCATGTCGAATATGCATGAGATCTACGAAGGCGCACGGATGTTTTATGAGGATGAGGGACACTATCCGTCATCGCTCTTTGGTTATGCGGAGACCGTCTCGCCCAACATCGGGGTGCCTGGTTCGCCACCTGCCATGCCGGCCGTTGCCGGTGATCCAATAACGCCGATGGAAAAGGCAACGGAGGACTTCACCACTGCCACGTCGGGAAGTACCTTTGGGTACCTTTATGGGCATCAGGTAAAAGATTACAACGCGTTCTTATGCCCGGATAACACCGTAACCAACCAGTCAGCTGTTACAGAAGTGTACTATCCGTTGTCGCTTACAAATAATCAGCCCACAGTCGTTACATGGCAGCAAGACGATCCCGCTACAACACCGTGCCCGTTTTATGGGGATCCTGATCTACCTGCGCGGCAACTTGCCGGTGGTTCCACCAACCCCACCTTCTACGTAGGGCAGCCTAAGCTCTACTATGTGATGGACACCATGGACATTGGGCCAATGATCGACAGTACTGGCAAACAGATGGTGGACTCGAACGGCGCCAAGATGTATGAGCTTCACTACTCCACCGACTGGACGCATATGCGTTATGATGCGCAGAACGCCTGTGACCTGTATGGAGACAATGGTGCGCCTCCAGGTACTGCCGCAACGAATGGATCACCAATTACCGCACAATTGAAATACCAGAATCCGCCATCGGAGAATACCATTCTCACCTGGAACACGCAGCATGTTGCTACGGCTGGTTCCAGCAGTGTGATTATTCTGCTCCTCTCGGGTACCGCGCGCAAGATAAGTATTTCACAGGCTTTGCAGCAGCTGCCGCTTAACTACCGGTAAGCGGGAACAGAACGGTACAACCGGGCGTCCAAAAGTGGATTTATTTTAAACTTCTGTGAACACGGTATGGAGATTTGAGAACGATGAGGCGAGGCAATCGCGAGCTTAATAGGGAAATTGGCCTTCGGCGAAGCAGCCGGACCCACCGCGGCTTTTCTCTAGTAGAAGTTCTGGTAACCATGGCGATTCTCGTAATTGGGATTCTCGCAGTAGCAAGGCTCTTCCCGTATGGTTTCCTCTCCATCCAGCGCACTGCAAACATCAGTAAGGCGCAGGCGATGGCAACCGCGGCACTGAGTTCGTATCAGACACCTGCAGAATATATTGATGCAGGCCTCCCTGATGCAAACGGGCAGATCGTGGATATCCCTGCAGTGCTGCCGGATAACCTGGCTCCAGCAACCACGACAGAGCTCGCGCAACTTCAGTCCCTACTGGGATTTACTCTTCCTGTCGGCTTTCCGCTCTACTCGTTTTCCAATGTTAACCGTATCAAATATGTACATGGTGAGACGTTCACGGTTCCTGCATCTAACCCGGCGGTTCATCTACTCAAGCTTGGTCCCGTTTACAATATCTTTAGTACGGTCTCTAATGTGCCCAGTGACAGTCTCGTGGTTCACGGAAGCAACCTTACACCGGTTGTGGAAAGCGCGCAGCCAACCACTGACAACCCGTCTGCTTACCCCACGCTGACATCGCCGTCGGATTATGCGATCGACTATGCCCGGGGCGCCATTGCGTTCTATCCTCGTATCGCAAATTCCGGCTATGCCGTACCTTACCGGACGTTTCTGATGACATACCAGGGATATGCCTCTGGCGCGACAGCGCCCAGTGCTATAACCATCCAGATCCAGGTTCCAGACGTACCTGCGCCACAGCCTGGCCAGATAGTGGAGCCGAAATGGATGGCGATAAACGGTAGCAATACGACGGTAATAAGTCCTCCCGGATTATCAAATGCGGCACTTCCCGCCATCTTCCCGGGAAGTGATCAGGTTTCACGAAGGTTCCGGTTAGTCTCGACTACACCAGGTCTTAATCAACCGTTTAGCAGTGATCCGTACGAATATGCCTGGCTAACCCCACAGGAGACTGGGAATGCGAATGTTGGAACGCTGATCTTTAATCCGCTCGGACGGGCAGCGGCCGATGTAAACGGTAGTGGGTTAGTAGCACAAAAGCCTTTACAGGTGTACGTTGATTATCTAGTGTATGACAACCACATTCTGCGGGATGATCGCAGCTTCCCCACCAGCCGGCCCTATGACCTGGAGTTGTCGGTTAGCGGTATAGACCAACAGGGTGATCCAATGACCGATCAGACAACCTATGATGGGCTGTACCACGATGTGCCCGGTGACACTACACTGGACGAGGCAGACCTTGTTATCGTGAATCGAACCACTGGGCTCCCGATGTACTATGCCAAAAACGGCACAATCTACACCTACAACCCGGCGGCACCGTATTCGCCTGGCACGGATTTGCCGGTAGGTACGGTGGACGCGAAGAATGGCATCCTTACCTTCCAGCAGACTTACATTGAGTCAAATAATCTGCAAGGCGTACCGCTGCGTGTTCTCTACAGAGCACATCGCGCATGGGGCGTGCAGCTGCAGCAGGCGGCCGCTCAATACACCCCTGCCGCTGCTGGTCAGGCGCCAACTTCAGACACCTACTATATTGGTGGGGGAGCTTTGGGTGGTTCGACGTCGCGAGTCTACTTCTCTCCTTCTGAGGAGGGGAAGACGGTTACGCTGACAGATGTTTATTACGCTACCAATCTACCGAGCTTTAATCCAGCGGATCCCACAACCTATGGGCACTCCTATCAGGTGACTGCCCAAATCGGGACGCTCGTGCAGCAGGTGGGTGGCTTTCCTATGGTTTACGTAGACGTTAGCGCCATTGTGCCGAACGCGACAGCACTCTCTACGGTGCCTACCGGGCTTGCGCTCCGATCTGTGGAAGGCAACTCAATTAAGGCGCGTGTCGTTTGGCACGATAACTTGACGCCTGGCCAGGATCTCTTCTGGCACAAGGTTGACGACGATGAATTTCGTCCTGGAGGTTCGCTTACCTTGATTGGAGGTTCGCAGTGAAGAGCGCTGGCAATCTGAATAGAGAATTCACTATGACATCCTATCCCAACGGACAACTCGTCAGCCGCAGCCCACGTGTACGCAGGTATTCGGCCTTTACGCTGGTAGAACTACTAGTCGTTATCGCAATCACATCGGTGCTGCTAATCCTGGTCGTGAAACCGCTTACCGATTCATTCAATCTGGTAAGCGAAGCTGGAACCCAAGTAGAGAGCCAGGCTGCTGCACGCGATACGATGCGAGAAATCACTGCGGATCTTGGCGATGCCGCGTGGGTATACGATAATAACACCGCAGCCTCCTCGATTAACCTATGGGTGTACAGCCAGACGGGTACTCCGGGCCTGCAGTTACTTCCGAATGCGATGGTGGACATGGTAATGCCTGCTCGTCAGCTGGACCAAACGGGTGGCAGCACGCAAACCGACCCAACTACGGGTTTGCCGATCTATCCTGCAGGTCAGAACGGTATCGCACTGCCCGCGGCGCCTGGCAGGGTCATAATGCGGTATTTTGTGGGACTCCGCGACAACCGTTCTGGCCAGGACACCAGTGGCGCCAAACAGGATGGGATGCCGGTGGCTTCCGACGGAACGACCTTCCACGGTTACGCTAACCGGTGGGCTGACCCGTCCACCTCGAATGCGGATAACCGTACAACGTTGTACAAGGCTGAGTTTCCTTCGAGCATTTATAACACGGCAACCAAGAGCTATATTCCAAACCTTGATCTATTTCATACGCAGAATCCGGCGTCACCGGGCACCATTACGGACTCAGAGCAGGGACAACTGGTATTAAACGATCCCAATTTCTTCTACGACAGCACGCCGGCAGGTCCTTCTGACGACCCGTCCTTTAAGGCCGGTGATCCGCACTGGGGCGTAGCAGGCTGGCAGCGTATCGCTCAGGAGCATGGCATGCCACTCAATATCGTCTATCGCTGGGAAAATTGGGCTGCTGTTGCGAGCCCCGTCTTCCCCACGAATAAGGCTGATGCGGTGACCATGTTGCGGAATGACGATGGAACCCTTCAGTACTGTAATAACCTGCCGGTCGTTCGCCCGCTTGTTACGTTTACACCTAAAGCGGTCTCGACGGAGAACCTGACACCAAACAACACTTCGGCAGCTGGAGATGAGGCGCCCACGACAGCCGCACCGATTTTTGTTTCGAAATATGGAGCCTGGTCGTCCCCCTTCACTGTGAACGTATATCGGTCGGTAAACGGTGGTGACCCACTTGGTCAAAATCCGTTAACATACTACGAATACTACATTGGGGCGGATGGGCTGGCGCACATAGTCGCTCAATCCGTTGCGCCCGGCGCTGCAGCGCCGAATCCTTCCACGCTTACCGATGTTGGCCCTCAGATTAACGCCTTGGGCCTGTTTAATCTCAACCAGCTTCCTGCAGTGCAAATGGCATTCTCTGTGGATCCGGTAAGCGGTACGGTCAATTTCGCATTTCCCCAGTGGGCTACATTGGGCGTGGTTTCCGCTCCTCAGCAATACGATCCAAATGCAATCAATACTGGTCTTACAGGTACGTATGCAAGCAGATACCTTTTGTTGTCGCAGCTAGCACAGTCCGCATACGGGTCCGGAACGCTCAATGGGACGCTGCCTGCTGCGGCGGAACCTGCTCTGCGTCTCCCCAATGCCTCAATCGTTCCGGGTAGCGAACGCGTATATGGGCCAGACCAGAGACCAGGGCCACATTATGGTTACCGGATTCAATATCGTAGGGTTGCGGCACTAACGGGGGTCATCGGACCTAACGAATACAAGATTAACTATACCAACCTGCCTGGATTTCAGAATGGCGATCCAAGGCTCCAGGTTGGCTACCTGCAGTTTGACTCTCAGGCGGACTCGGTGAACCAGCCAAATGTAGCCTCAGACCCAGTAAATAACATCTATCCGCCAAACAGCCTTCCTGGCTTTAAGAACGTCGGTGGGACAGATGTAGTTGCCGATCCGGTAGAAGTGTCGTACCAGTTCCAGGATAACCTTCCCGGCGACGTGGTCCAAGCCAACTACGTAACGCGGGATCAAATGTCCGTCAGCATTGACGCACAGCTATACGACCCCAGCACTGCAGCATCCCAACAGACATCGCTTACTCAGGTGGTGGACGTACGGAACCTGCAGCGGTAATAGTGTCGTCTAAAAGCGGTAACCTCCGCGTGTTTTAGCTTCGAGAAAACAAGAAGAGAAGAGCTGAGATGGTGCAAAGCAACCGAAATCACAATTCGCGTTATAACCGCTCCAGGCGCGGTCAGACGCTCATTATTGCGCTGATTGTCCTGTTCGCCCTGTTGTTTCTGGGCGGTGTGTTTGTCACTCGAATTGCGCGCAACCTCCAGCAGAGCGGCCGCTCCCAACAGAGCGGCGAGGCAACTACACTTGCCCAGGCTGGGTTAGACTACTGCAATCAGAACCTGAATACTTCACCACAGGGAGCGGATTGGCGCCCTACGCCGTCTACGCCCATCAACAATCAGGACCCAGATATCTATTGGCTGGTACGGGGCTTCTCGCGTATTTCTGTTCCTGGCGGTCGCGCACTGGTGCGCGTAGCTTACGATCCCTGTCCTGATAATCCGAGCGGAAGTAACCTTGTTATTGAGTCGGTCGGCAGGCCCGGCGCACTGCCCAACCCACCAGGCAGCGACCCCACAGTCTTTGTGCCCACGGGAAATTCGCCTCGTTTACGGCAGGAACTGGTCGCATATAAGCAGATTGGTCTCACCGACTACGGGCTGTATGTGACAGGTGCCACCATGCGCACTGTCGCTAATTATATTGGAACGCCCGCTATTGGCCACAATGTTGCAACAGTACTCGGTAACCCTATGCTCGGATTCAGCGCCTACAGCAGCGGAGTGAGTAATCTTGGTTCTAACGGACCTCAGGCTCTGTACGGCTTTCCTATCTACGTAAATGGTAACCTTAAGTTCGGTAGTGATACATACCTCTACGAAGGGCACCGTGGTGGAACTACTGCGCTTAATCAAGAGAGCGTGTTGGTTAATGGGACGATAAGCCTTGACCCCAGCCGGAATACAAGTCTGTACACAACCATAAATGATGCGCGGTTCCCGGCTTACCTTAATGAAGAGATTGATCAGGCTCCTGTAACCCAGGTGAGCAACATTGCGGGAGCCATACTCCCTAGTAATGGGCAGTTCAACAGTTACGATGGGATTATAAGAGACTCGAACGGCGGACCGGACGTAAATGGCATTGAGCGGGCCGTCCCGCGGCTTACACCGCCAAGCCTTGACACTTTGGACGGAAGCGGCGTGCTTCGCTACCGGGCACTCACGCGTGACTCCGGTACCTGGTACACCAACTCCGCCGGAGCGCTGCTTAATACGGGTGCGGATGGTTATGGTACCGGCATATACGTGAATAACTTTGCAGATCAGCAACGGGAAACCTCGGTAGCTGGCCTCAATGGAGCCTATTCACTTCGCAGCGATTGGCTTAATCCGCAGGCCCATCTAGCCACAACTATTAACGGTGTGAATTATGGATGGGACGGGCCTTACTACCGTGCGCCGGGTGTAGACATTTTGCTATTAGGGAACACCATTCAGCTAACGCGTGATGACGGAGTTCCGTTTACACTGCCGGATGGTACGCAGAGCGAGACAATCGTGTTGCCATTGTGGGACTATGCCAGAATGAACACGGTGCTGCCGAATGGGATTCATCTGATGCCGCTACGCCACGATGGCGACAATGGCGGAGCCAATAGCCCATTTGGTGACAAGAATTCCTACGGCGTTAATCTGGTGCTGTTTGCCGAAGGAAATGTCAAGGTGCATGGCGTTTACGGTGCCATCACGAATACCGCCGATACCTCCGAGAGTGCAACAGTAAGCAAGCTTGGGCGTGTGCACCTTACGATTGTTTCGGGCGGAACCGCCTACATTGATGGCAACCTCGTAAGTGGGGATGGATATGTAAGTGGGGGCGCGGTAACAATGGAACATGCCTCTACCCTGGCGATACTTGCGAAAGACTATGTTACCGTGAATACCACAATGTTCATGCGACCGCAAACGCCCAACACCTGGTCGTCGGAGAACGAGGACAGCAATCCGCCCTTCTACACTGAACTGGGGCAGGGAGGCGCGTCTGCGATGGATATGGCATTCTCGTGGGGTGTAGATCCTTCGCAAAGCTATTCCGTGCAGGGCAACCGCTCGCCGCTTTTCCTGATGGTTCGCCAGGGTGCTGTCGGTAATGGGGTGGCACCATACAATCTGCTTCTTAACCCCGGAGTTGCCGCGCCATACAGTAATGCATATTACCAGTTTCCTTTCAACACTGTGCCTAGCAGTGCGCCCGCGGCCGGAACGTATGGCGTTGTTGGCACGGAGATGCTCGGGCTGCCACTGTATCCCGGGAACACTCAGCTTCCGGGCCTGGTAACCCCTGGATACGACAACGTTTTTCGCTTCCAATTTGATCGATCAGCAGCACTGGCCGGGCAGCAATTGACAGACATGAAGCTTGGTGGCGCTGCGGTGGTTCCACTCGACATCCGAATAGAGGCGACGCTATACGCACAGAATCGCTCGTTCTTTGTTATCCCAGGATATTCGTTTAATCCTAACAAAGCAGACAGCAGGGCGGCCTATCAGTTACGTGGGGATATCCGTATCTCGTACAATGGCGCAGACGTAAAGGATGCCAGCAACGCAACGCCTTCGCCAGAACGTGAGGCCAAAGATGTGTTTCCGTTCTATGGGGAACCAACCGACATAAGGATCACCATGTTTGGGTCCATTGCAGAAAATTACACTGCGTCTGCCGGTGACCAAGCTGCATGGTTAGCGAGATGGGGTTACATCCCGACATATTATGGTTCCACAGAGTATTACGGGAACACTGCGGCCCGTGTGCAGGTACCGGACATGCACCTGTTCAACCAGGACCCACCGTCGTTAGTTGCCGGGGAGGATACATCGCTGAATTACCGAACCCCGCTGGAGACACAAGCAGGTATTAACCAGGATATACCCATCACGAACGGTCTTCGTTATGAATACAATCCAATCCTTGCGATGCCCTACTACGATCCAACAGACGTTACGTTAATACCGCTTGCCAACCATCTAACCCGACAGCAGCGAGCTATCCGATCGCGGACTTACCAGATTACGGTTCCTGGCGGAGGCGCATACACGATAGAACAGGTACTTCCGGCAATACCAGACCTGCCAGTCTGTCCAAATGCACTCTACTCCGGCCAGGGTACAGTTCCGGTAGGCAGCCTGCCAGATGACAGTGATCAGCTATGATACGAGAATCAGCGGGAATGAATACTATGAAACGCAGCTTTATTCTGTTAGCAGCCATAGGTGCGGCAGCAGTAACCGGGCTCTCTTCACAGAACGCACTAGCGAGCAATATCACCTTTAGCAGCAGTACGCGAACTATCAACGCTTGCGTGCTGGTGAGTAGTGCTTCCGAAGCAGATAATAATAACGTGATCTATCCGGTGGATCCTGCGCCGTACCTGTTCTATGCTGTCAGCAATTTTAAGGGATATACGCCTGCAGGCTGGAACATCCAGAATCCTCTCGCACCGCCCGTGATCAATGCTGCGATATATCAATCGTGGAAGCAGCGCACGAACGGTACCAACGACCCTGCGTTTAATGCGGGAACGCCTCAATATGCGCAGTTCCAGATTGGCCAGCCGGTGGACAAGTCTATGGGGGCGTATTGGGAGGAAAACCTGGACACGATGTCCCAGGCGGACCTTGACCGTTACAACATTGTCTATATGCCTCTTTCTGGTCAGCGATATGTGGGCACCACCGCTGTTGGGCTGCTGTTCTCCGAGTCCGAAAAGGAGAAGCTGCGGCAGTACGTAGATCAAGGCGGAACGCTGATACTAGAGAGCGTTTACAATTATACTCCTAAGAATTACGGGTCCGACATCAACTTCTTTATTCCACTTGTAACGCAGCATATTCCAGGCTTTGGCCCAAACTTTAGTGACCCAAATCCGTCTGCGAACATTCTTAACTGGCCGTTAAAGGTGTCGTACCAGGACATTCTTGGGCTATATGGTTTCTACTTTGCCACCAGCACGCAATTTGTGTCGACTGGTATGTCGGAGCTTAGTCCAGCATTTTTTAAGCCAATTGTTACCGCACCGCCAGAGGTTGTAATCGCCCAGGGTAACTATGGTGCGGGCCAGATCATCTACTCATTCGCGCTGTTGCAGTACGTCTCCGGGCAACTAGCACCAGCCAGTAACTATATGGGTGTTCAGGGCTTCCGGAACACGGGTGCCGTCAGTGGTGCCGAATTTACGGGCGACCAGAGCGGTGACCTGAAGCTTGCAGTGAACGTGGTGGGTGCCGCTGGCGGAGTGAGTCATGAGGCAGGCGCAACACCGCAGAGGCTTCCGACAACGGTCGCCAGCGCCTGGAGTGCTGTGCCATCTACTTCCAACAACATAGGGGGCGGATCGTCCATTGTAGACGGACTAGGATTTACGATTGACGGTAACAACCTTCTTCACTGTTACGACCTAACGCCTGGCACAAGTTTGGGAGGGTTTGGCAGTGCAAACGGTGTAGACAACGGGCTTCAGGACTACAGCGTGGGAACACCCTACGACGAAATCTGGAATCTCGCTCTACCTGGTTCCGGGAGGTATGGCGCACCACGCACTATCTCCAATGGCCAGGGCATATTCGTTGCTGCGACCTCTTCCACCGGAAACACGGTCGTAGCGAAGGGCATTACGTATAATCCGAATGGAGTACCTAACGCCAGTTCATCGGTCGTCTTCTCGGTCGCTGGATCTGGGGGGCCGGATACCGCTCTTGATCCTACCACAGGGGGTGCACTGCCTACCCTGGGAACAGGCTACGCAGGTGGGTTCCTCTTTGCTCCCGTTTACAGCGGTAATGGCTGGCAGATTGAGGCTGTGGATTTTGCAAACAGTGTTGCGAATGGCGCGACAGTTCCTGCCTTCGGCAGCGGTGAGTCATCGGTGGTACCACCGTCTAGTGTCACCTCCACCGGCCTTGGGCCGATTTGTGGACCGGTAACAGCAGGCTTTGTAACCGACGCGGCGACCGGTGCTCAGGATCTAGTGGCGTATGCGCCGCTGCAAGGTGTAAGTGCGGGTGCAACCGGAGGTTTTGCCGGTGCATGGTTTGAGACGCGGGGTGAGCCGCTGGAGGCGAACGGAACCGATCCTAACAACAGTTTCCTTATCTACCAGCCAAAGGGCGACCGCGCTGTTATACCCTGGTTCGATAATTCGGCAGGAAACGCATCTCTGCTGCCCGTCATTTACGTGTCCGTGGTAGACTCCGCTGGAAACCTCCTGAGCATGCAGGTTTACCAGGCAAATAATTCCAACATAAACATTCTCTGGGGACAGCACAAGCCGGTAGACTTTCCTACCAATGAGCCGATCACTCCTGGTCAGAATTTTATGGAGATCGAGATCAACCCGGCTGCAATGCCAGCCCTGCCTGCGGGCCAAACCTACGTGGTCTCTGCAGACTACGCCCTCGACTGGCCCGGCGACCCGATTAATGGTACGAATCTTGTACCCTCTGATCTCGCCCGAATCACCAGTCGTGGCTTCACGCTTTACAACCCGTCCGCGTCCCCCGGTGCCAACTACCTTGCGGGCGGACTATCCATGGATCCTACAGGTTCTCTCTTGTTTACGAGTCATCCTACGGGTATCCTGGATAACTCAGGGGGAAATGCGACTCCGCTGCAGGACAGGGTGTATAGTGTTACCGATCAATTTTCTGGCACGACGCTTGGTGGCATCACCCCTGCAGGAACCACTGTGAACTGGATGTGGAGCCCTACGAATGCGGAAGTATTTGACGGTAGCCAAATTAAGCAGCGATTAACCTATACCGCGAGTAACGGGACAGTCTATCCAGTATCGGGCTTTAAGGTAGTGGGAAAGCCAGCAGTTTTTAACGGCACGGTCTACGTCGTGGGCACATGCTTTATAGAGGGCGCCGGCCAGGGCAATGCCGCAGTACCGGCTACTGTAGTACTTGCTCTCGCCAGTTCGATTAATCCTGTGGTTACACTCAATCCAGCAATTGAACTCTCCACCACGGCAGGCGCAGCCCAGACTCCGATATCCGTACAGCAGCCAGATCTTGAGCGATCGACGGTAGGGAGTCCGGCGTATAGCACCTTGACGCCCAATCGCGACTATGTGATAAACAAGCAGATTGACAACACGGGTGCGGTGTACGCAACGGCAATTGTGTTGCGGTCGTTACAACCTGTTGGTAACAGGGATACGTTTAATGCCGCCATGCCCCTGTTTATTTCGAACGGAACGACGGGGCAAAGGACCGAAATCGCTGGAACCTCAGGTTTTGGTCCGTTAGACAATCTTCAGTGGGCAGTAGTCTATCCAGAAGCATCTGTAGTGGGTGACAACACGGCTTTACAGTCTCAAGAGACATTTTCGCCACCATCCTCCGGGCTTACCGCCTCCACCTCCGGGCTGTTCTACGGTACACAAGCGGGAACTATCGTACAGGTCAACCTTACCACCGCTTCCGCAGTCAAAACGCCTGGTGCGGTTGATATCGCAACCGCTCAAGCTGCCGGTACGCTCACGAATGCAAGTGGAGCAGCAGTGGCACAGTCAATTATCTATCCACCTGCAGCGGCTCAAGGTAACCTGTTAGTGTCTACGCCCGGTGGGGTCGCGGATCTTAACAGCAGGTCCACCGTGATAATGGATAACAGCCGGCTGTTATCGGTAGATGCGGGTGGAAATGTCGAATGGATGATCAACAGCACTTCGCTTAGCGTCGAGGTGAGGAGTCCTTTCGATTCGTTTCCATCTGCCCAGACCAGTGTTCCATTTTCCGGCGCCACTGCAGTTCATGAAGTCGCCCCCGGCCAGTATATTGCTGCAGATACCAACAACAACCGTATTGTCTGGTTTGATTCTGCGGGGAACGTCCTGCAGAATATCAGCGCAGTTCGCAATGACCTGATGGTATTACCCCAGGGGCAGTCGCTTTCGCTCAGTGGTCCAACAGATGTACAGTTCTATACAGAGACCTCCGCCTCCGGCAATACGACCGTCTCTTATACCAACCCGGTTACTGGTGTGATCTATTCATACACTGGGCCCCTGACGTTGTACCACTACATCATTGCCGACAGTGGCAATTATCGGGCAATGGAAGTGGTAGACGGGCTTAACCCCATCACTGGCGCGTTTATACAGTTGAGGCCTACCAGTGGAACCTCCGCTCCGGTTCTGCTGTATCACCAGGTGGTCTTCGCCACGGCTTCGTTGGCCACCCAAAACCAGCATTGGCGGTATCGAACCATAGAGCAGTTCTTCGACCCTGTTAGCGGCGTAGAGTCGTTGATAGCAGCCATCAGCAACGTGACGCCAGCGTCGTACCAGGGGCTTGCAGGATTAGGGACGGCTGCTGCTGATGTACAGGGCTCGGATGGCGGAGCGGTTCTGTTTCTAGCTCGCACGGGGCCGTGGGCAGGTACCGGCACGCAGCAAGCCAAGATTATTCAGATTGCTACAAGCATTAACGTGCCAAACGGTGCTGGCGGCTATATCCAACAACCCATTCAAAAGCCGACCTTCTTCAAGCAGTTTTATCTGCAGGTAAACGGGGTGTCGCAGTTACGGTACCTCCTATGTGACGCGAACGGATGCTATGAGCTACAGGCTGATCCGAGCGGTAAGGCCCTCGATGTTGACTGGATGCTCACATCCAGCGACTATGCCTACCTAACTGGAAGGCCGCTAGACGCGCTCTCCCTGCAGCGTATTCCGTCAACCGACGTCTACACCGATGCATCAGGAACGCATTTGGCCCCGCACTACCTTATCACCAACGGGTACAAGGGGAACGACGGCGCAGTAGAATGGTTCAACACGATGTATGGTGCAGTACCGCCCAACGTTGCGGACGGGTACATTCACGGGGAGGTGTTCGAGATACGGTCTACTCCCTACTATTCTGGAGGCTACCGTCAAGCGGTAAATGTACTTTATACCCAGAATGGGTTAGGCGAAATGGTTCAGAACCCATCTAGCGCGATAGTTCAGCTCATTCCTAACGAACAGTTGATCCAGACGAATACTGCCGGGACTGTGATTAAGGCACCCATTCGCAGGGCGTTGGGCACTGCGGGCAGTGGATCCGACTCCACTACGCTATCCGGGCCCACGTACAGCTTCCGGCCATAATCTGTTGTTGCAAGGTTGGTTTAATGAAACAGGATGAGCCCAGGTGGGCAGGTCCAAGTGAGATAGAGGAAGAGACTCCATGAGGCAATCGGCATTGTTTGCCATTAAAAATGCGGCCATCTGTGTGCTGTTACTCGCCATGGCCGGCGCCGGTGCGCGCGCTCAGTACGCCTACACAGGTGATGACTGGACGCTGGACCGTGGATCAGCTACAGTGGACACGCTCAATAACGGTCTCGCTCTGCGCCAAGGCTATAATGCCTTTACGGACAGCGCCAATAACCCGCTCCATGCAGTCCGACGCTGGGTGTGGCCGGCCACCGCGGATATTGCAGCCCAAACGGGCAGCGTTGGTGGCAACTACTCGCTATCGACCGACAACTACAACCCTAATGATCTACCTGCGAACAAGGTTGTGGAGAGTAACGGCCAGCAGGCGGCTGATGCAATTGCAGTTTGGAACGGCAATGATTTTGGGATTCCAGTACCTGCAAATAGAGTGCCGTATGGCGGATTTAGTTACATAACCGATCCCACGAACGCGAACTCCTTCGATTATGGCGTGGCTGTGCCGGTACTGCAGAACATTGAAGACGGCAACGGCAATGCGGTAAGCGCCACAACCCTCGAGGCATTACCGTATGTAACTTCGGACATCTATTCCAATGTTCAGAAGGCGCTTGTTGCTGACGATAACAACACAGCCGAGTGGTCAATGGGCACACCAACCCTGCCCACTCTTACAGCTAATCAGTATGTAAAAGTTGAATATGAGGTGCAGGTGTGGTCGCCCGGTGACGGCACGATTACACAGGTAAATGGGAATAACGTTGTTCACCCTGATTTGCAGCATGCATTCGTGCGCGTGAGCTGGAATAACACTGTCGTCGGCGGAGCTTTGAACTATGGTTCTGGTGCCGCCGGGGCAGGCGGTATCAATGATCCAGACTACAGCCGAATCTTTATGGTGAACCTGAGCGGCGGACCCGGATGGAGAACCGTAGGCGCTTATGCAAGCGGTAATCAGACCGCGGCGGTTCAACCTGCACTCTTCCCATATCTTAGCAGCACCCCTGGGAATCAGCTAGTTGTGTCCCTCTATCGTCTCACACCAGATAACCCTAACGACACAACGATCTACACCAATCCACCATTGGTAACGGCGGATGCCGTACGGTTTGTGCCAGTTAGTGTACAGCTTTATACAAACGGCGTCACGCCGGTGGCGAATACGACCAATATGGGGCCAATTTCTGCCATCGGGCGAATTCTGGCGCCTGTTGTATCTAGCAAGAATGTCGCAACAGGATTGGGCGTTGACGCCAATGATCCATCGGCAAACCAGAATATCTGGTTCGCAGCACGCGAAGAGACCATTCCTACAACGACAACCACTATTGTGGATCCCACCCAAACTAACCTTACTGCGAACAACGACCCCTTTGCATCACAAACCGCGCCGGTATTCTACTGCCTGAGCAATGTGGATGAGGCAGTGGGAGCCGGTACCACCATTACCAACCTGCCCTCAATTAGCCGCGTCCGATGGCGCTACGTTGCCACTCCGGATGCCGGGACAGGCACGTGCATTGCATCGCCGATGCTTGCTAACGTACGCTGCCGCGATGGGGTTGTGAGGCCGATGGTCTATTTCGTCACCACGAATGCCAGCGGCTCATTGGGTCATATCTATGCACTTGATCCTTTAGGGAACAATCCATTTGATAACTTTGACGGCAAAGGCGTTGTCGATCCCGGTGACCTTTCCACCAGGACAACCAATGCCTATTGGGTCTATCCTTCTGTGCGCTGGATTACTAATTCAAGCGGTGGCATCACAACGACAGTAAATGGCACGAATGCTCCCCCCAATGCTCCGGCAGGTTGGGACGATCCTAACTATACAGTACCTCTGAATCTCGGCGGTTATTCGCGCACTGGTTACCCAACTGCAACCTTCGGGGCAGATCAGGCAATTCCCTATTACGATGGGGACATCGTAACGAACACTGCCGCCAATGCAGCCACAACGCCGTATGTTACGCGTACAGATACGCAAATTACGCTGGGCGGTATGGCGTGGGCACCCATCCTCGTCAATGATCCCAGTAACACCGCGGGAGCGCAGGAGCTGATTGTTGGTTCGCAGGCGGTTACAAGTTCCAACACGCTTCAAGGTAGATTGTGGGCCTTTGACGCTGGTGGACGTGGCGATTTTGGGACAATCAACGTAACCGAGGTAGATAATAACGTTACTCCGGTTACGACGACTACTGCGACTATTCCTACGCCGGGAACGACGCAGCGGTTGTGGACCTGGCCCCATTTTGGAGCGGACGCATTCCACAGGGTAAATGGTGACACTGCCGGCGGGTATACCCAGACGTTTAACATACCAGATGAAACCCCTATAGGGCTAATCTCCGGGTCGCCGACTTTTGATCCTAACTATCCAGGAACAGAGCAACCGGTCATGTTCGGCACTTCGGATGGGCGCGTATACGCTGTGCTGCCTTACCATGACTCTTTCCAGAGTATCAATGCCAACAATCAGGCAGTTTACGACAACAGTATTCGTGAATACTGGACATACCCCGGCATATCCGTGTCAGGGTTGGGTGCCGGCATTTCGTCACTGGCTACTTTTGTAAGTAGTAAGACCTCCGCGCGCTATCTGGTATTCACCAGTGATCTACCTGACGGCAGTGGGGGGCGCGTTTACGAGATTCCTGAAGCAACGGTTACCGGGCCACTCGGCAGTCAGGTTCCTGCCACTGCAGGTCTTACATGGGTCTATCCGCCATCCACTAATCCGCCGGCTGTAGACCCCAACAATCCGAACACCACTGCACCGCTCGCACCAGGGTTTGGTCCATCTGCACCTATCGTCGTTAATTCCACGACGGTCAATGTGCTTTCTGCCAACCTCATACCTTATGATATGGTATACGCTGTGCAGAATGATGGTACAGTGGATGCGATTGAAGCAGATCCTGCCGGGGACGGCAACGGCACAACACCGCTTCTGTACTCCACCAGCCCGGCGTTCACAAATACGACCACGTGCACACCCACTGCTACCCAGATCATCGCACAGCAGGGAATGCTCAACAATACGCCTCTGGCTACAGTGGCCAACAATTCATTCCCCGCAGTAATGTTCGCCGACGACGGTGGCGCAATTTCGGCTATTGGCATGAATGCCATCGACGATGGCACGGGTACGGGTACCACACTGCTGCCGGCACTATGGCAGTACAGTGACAGCTCCACATCCAGAATTGCGACGGCATCCCTTTCCAATGGATACATTGTAGAAGGGGATGAAGGTGGCCAGCTGCGAGCCTACAGTAATGGTTTGGGGAACGGTACCACGGAAACCGTACCGCCTTCGGAGGCGCTGGGTAATTCAACGGATGCTACGATCGACCTGCGACTTCTTGACTACTATGCCCAGCCAGACTGGAAGAACTTTATGCAGCCGGCGGGTACTGCAGGCGCGGAAACGCCAGCAGTCGGCACGACTGGTAATTATCTAGGTGCCCGGCCCATTGGCTCCACCCAGCTGCCTCGAAATGGCGTACCTGCAGATTGGGGTGATACCCTATACCTGGCTGCCTGGGGCGTTTACCATGCCCAGCCGGAAGGTACTCAGGCGGGAACGGGCAAAATAGAGCAGGGGCTCACACCTCCTCGCATAACCGTTACCTTCCGAGTACTCCAACCAGGATCAGCACGGAGTGTCCTCATTACGGTGCCAGCAGAGCTCACTAACGCTGCCAACAATGGTTGGCCCGCAGACACCGCTGCCCTGGGCACCAATTTTTCCATCGCTGGCTGGGACAACACCCTGCAGGCAGTGCAGCTTCTCACTGGACCCACGCAGAATGTATTCCCATGGGTGGCGACCTATTCGCTGGTAATTAAGCCCGATGCCCAAAATCCGTTTACTCCCGGCCTGGCAGGCGTGCGTGTGGCGGCACAGGCTCACATCCAGCAGACCATTCTCATTCAGCAGCAGGGCCAGCCGAACGTAACGGAGGACGCCCGCCGCGACTCGGAGATTCTGCGCGCCGGGCAGCATGACTATGTGGGTTTTACCCAGACCGATGGCAACGGTAACTGGTTTGCTGGTACCCCGAATAACCGGGCGCTGCGCGGCCGGGCGCGGCCTGTCTTTATAACAAATCCCCTCGCGCTTACCACTGCCGGTACCAATCCTGCGAACACCGCTGTGGGGATCAACAATGTAGCGGACAACACCGGGACTCCCGAGACCATGGGGTGGGCCGGCTCTGTACAACTCGCGGTGAACAATTTGCAGGACCTGTTCGGCAATGGCGCCTCCGTGGGCTATCCCG
Source organism: bacterium (assembly GCA_021777995.1). Classification (GTDB taxonomy): domain Bacteria; phylum Armatimonadota; class Chthonomonadetes; order Chthonomonadales; family Chthonomonadaceae; genus JAJZFK01. Next base: position 23,444 of record JAJYCW010000003.1, on the reverse strand, counting down.
GCACTATCGCATACAAGGCGCTGCTCGCGCCGCTGGACCTGGTACCTGATGGCTCCAGCGTTACCTACCAGGGACTCAACAGCGCGGGTGCTCGCGTTCCCGCTCTGTATGCCATGGATCGAAGCGCCTACTACGAGGTGACGGGAAACGCGTTGCGTTATCAGGTCAACGTTCCACAGTTTAACTGGTACGGCGGCTCGAATGCAGTCATGAATCCTCTACCGTGGGAGACCATGCCTGGTAACGGGGTTGATTCTGCAGACTATCCTGCCATACCATCAACTGCCGTGAAGGTTACGGATCCATCCGGCGCCAACGTGGTTGTCTCTAATGGCGTGTTAACGCCACCTACCCAACCGGCAGGGGATCCTAACGTGGCAGATCGAATTCTGTCGCCGGTTCCACTTACGCTGCAGCTGAACGTACCAAAATACCAACCTGCGAATGTAAATGCCGGTATAGCCACGTTCAACGGGGTGTCTATCGGCGACAGCTACACCGATATCGCTGGAACGGTGTTAGGTGCAGCCGGAAATCCCGTGTACGGCCCGATGCTTACCTACGGTAACGGAGGGCTTAGCACTAACATCAATGCTGCCTCGTTCCCCGCACTGGGCTACGTTGGCCAGAACTTCCAGGTGAACGTGGTTCTACCCGGCCAGGTCACCAACCTGCCGCCCAACGGCTTCCGACGCGCTGCGCCATCCCGTGACTTTACGTCTACTGTGTGCGTGGCGCCTGACTTCAAAATGAAGATTGCTCAGGGAGCCATTGACCTTGGCAGTGAACCTGCCGGTGCGGGCTACAGTTCTGCCGCGGGCGGTACGTATAGCCTGCCGTTTGAACCCACGGGGGTGGGTGCGTACACTAATTCGATAAGTCCATGGGACGGTACTGCAACCAACCAGATAGGTAAGTACTTCCAGCCATTCACGTTGCAGAGCGACAGCAACGTAAACCTGGTGGACCTGCGTATAGCAAAGCTGTTTGGATTACCCGGCGCAGCAATAAATGGGGACTCGCTTGCCACATCGCCTTATCAGACCGGTGCAAACGGTGTCGCGGTTAGCGCCCGAATGAAGAGTGATGAAGTGGATCAGACCTTGAGTCCCTGGCTTCTCGCTACACCGTTTGGTCTCGCGGGCAGCAATGCAAGCGGACCAGGCCTTGGCAACATCGGTCTCGTATCCTCGTTTGACCATGCTTCACTTTCGGACAGTCAGACGAGTGCAGTTTCGCTCTATCCGATACCAGGTGCGGCTTGGCCCGGAGGACAGGCTCCTTATCCTTCACTTCATAAGCCGTTGCCTGGTGATCCATCTGGTACCATCGCAACGGTGCCCGATGTACCACACAACTATACCGGTGTGCAGCTTCCGTCGCCGGAGATCGGTGTTGCCGTTCCTTATGGCACGCCCGTAGGTACGTACACCGGAAGGCTTATTGCCTACGAGGACGAACTGCCCATTCAATGGCAGGCATGGCTCTCTACCCTGCGTGGAAGTACCACTGGTCTCCCAGTTAATAACGACGGCATCCTCAACACTAGCTCCATATCAGCTGTGCAGGGTTTGACCGATCCCACTGGAACGGTGAACGCCGGGATCCTGGAGCCTGTATCGAACGCCGTGCCTATTCAGGTGAAAGTAATCGAGAATAGGCTAACCAACGGGGTTACGCCCGGCAGTCTAAGCCAAATGGATCTAGTCAATCCGCTGCTGGCCTTTACATCGGCCTCAGGCGGGCAGCCTGGCCCATACAACACGTCTCCAGCTCTTGCGTATGTGCCCGGCGGGACGAATCAGGCGACAGCGCCTTCAAACCTGGTCTGCTTCTGGTCGTCGAGCCGCAATACTGCGGCTGGCACGGCACAGGAGAATCTGGATGCCAGCCAGATCGTACTTCCTTACGCGGTGTTTAGCTACGCCGGAGCAAACGGACAGACGCAGTTCGTACGCGGCGATGCTGTAACGGCCGGGGGCACTGCAGTCAACACGCAGTGGTGGTCAACACCTCAACAGCTTCTCACATTAACTAGTGGGCTTGCAACTACGTTCTTTCCTTCCACGGGTGATAGTGGCATCTCTGGTACGCCGTCGATTGATACGCTGCGGTTCGCTGATCCAGCCGTCACGCAGACGGTTGATGTGAACTCTGTGGGAGCAGCCACTACGCCTGGTAGTGATCCGTTAGGATACATTTTCTATCGGGGCCAGGTGGATAAATCCGTCGGTGGTCAGCAGTCTATTGATCACCGTCTCCTGTACCAGACATTAAATGGTGCTACACCACAGGGGACGCCAATTGCCTATCCGAACGATCCGTCGCTGCCGGCTGCGACTCCCGTACCTGTGGCACTGAACTTTACGCAGGCGGACGCCGCGCGAGGTACTTCCGCTCAGCAGATGGTGTATGTTTTCTATGGCACGGGTAGCGCAGGTGCGGCACACCTGTACTATAACGTGAACGCGTACACCAACAACGGCGCGACGCTGAATGCAGGTGGTACGCCAGTAACGACAGACGGCTGGATTACCAGTGGTGCAGCAAATGATCCTCGCCTGGGCGCCCAAGTGCTGCCACTTCCTGCGGCGGTAACATCGGCCACGCATCCCACCGTGGTCTACCGGCAGGTGGTAGTGCACAACCCGTTCGATCCGGCTAATCCTCAGGATTTGCGTAGGATCGACTGCCTGGACGTGTACTTCAGCGGCAAGGTACGAGGCAGGAGTGGCGTTCGCCTCCTTATGGTTCGTTTCGGTATCTATCGCGGTGAAAACTACGGCTCTGGTATGCCTGTAATGAAGATGGGGCAGCTGTTTGTAGTGCCTCTGCCGCCGGTGGTATCCGAGCTTGCTGAACAGCATGGAGACGCAAACACGTGGGCTGGACGCGACAGCGGCTGGTACACGGGCGTTCCGTCACCCATTGTAGTACAGCTTGAGCACTTTGACAGTACTACAAGCAGCTACTCGGGGCTGATCAATCTCAATGCACCTGCCGGCTCGACCGTTCCGGCACAGGGTCAGTTCGATCCTGCCAGTGGAGATATCTTCTATCAGGTGCTGTCAACTAGCGCAACAACGGGTGCAACGGTAAATAATACAAACGGTCAACCTCTGCTGCAAGGTGGAGCGATGGTCGTTAACCCTGGCGCAGGCACGGTGTCCTTCCCAAATATTGCACCGTCACCCAACGATCGGCTGCTGGTCTCCTACATTCCGGAGATCCGTGACCTATCTGTAGCACGCAACGACAGCAATATCATTCCGGGCGGCGGTTACGGCGCATATGGAGCAAATATTCCTGCCACGTTGTTGCCTCAGGTCTGGAACAGGGTAACTGGCGACGCCTTTGGCCCGGTTGCTACTATGGATACGAGTGCCAATCCTCGTCAGCAATATACTGCACCTGCAGTGGTGTTTAGTGCGAACGGCCAATACCTACCACCTTCCGGTGGCATTATGCCAGTAGATCGCTTGTGGGTAGTCTATCGCAAAACAGATCTCGGTGGTGCCCAGACACAGGGCCTGTTCGTTAAAGCTCTGCGATTAATGGTGCGCCTACCTTACCCAGTGTGGCTCACGGCTCCCGATGCAAACGGAAACCAGCAGATACAGTCTCTTACCATGACCGTGGATCCTTCAGATCCCAATCAAGCGCCGCTTAATGGGCCGTATGAGGTTGATTGGGCACGCGGTCGCATCTACTTCACGACAGCGGATGCGGGTCGTATTATCGACGTAAGCTACACTGGCTCCGTTGGCGGAGGTGCCGGAAACTCTGGCAAACTGGTCTATCGTATCGCGTGGGGAGATGAGGTCAGTACAAATCCTGATTACGAATACGCTGTAGTGAACGGTGAGCCTGTTATCCAGGATGGAACTGGTAATACGGTTCGGGACGTAACCACCCCGGAAACCTCCGTTCCAATGGCCTATCGCGTAAACGTTGGGCAGGTAGCAGCGATGGCAGACCCAATAGTCAGCAGGTTATGGCTATTCTGGTCGGGCACCGCGTTCGGCTCGACAGACCTCTATCAAGAGGCGTACGCGCCTCGGCTATACCCGGATACGCCTAGCCAACATTAGAGATAAGTAACAGTTCCGGAGCGGTTATTGCCATCGTCAGTGAAAGCTGATTGATGGCAATAACCTTTTATTGCCGTTCCTAAATCTGCACCTAAACCTGCCGACTGTCGGGTTCGACTTGTGAGTTTTCACGGCCATGATTTACCCCAAGACCCACTTAGGGTTCCAGTTTAGTGCCCATGCCAGGGGCGCTACGCGATGGCTTTACGGCCCCAAAATGGTAATGTGCCGTGTTGGGTTTTATTTACCAAAAATAAGACTAAAGAAACCTTGCACAAATACGGTGAGTTCGATATAATGCACCTATAGTTATTTAATTGCTAATTCCACTGTTTTAATGACCGCAAAGTGGAAATTTGGCCTTCAGCTTCAGTGCGGTACATTGGTGATCTGTTGCTTACAACTCGGTAGTCTCCCGTAGGAGGTGCCTCGGCATGGAGAGGTCACTGTTTCTGTGGTCGTTGTTATTAGTGGTACTGGGCGGACTGTTCAGCCTGTCTACCCTAGCGGTCGGCCGCACCCCCCGTAACGGTACAGACCGCCTAAGCGCCGCAGCCTGGGCCGCACTCGCGGGTATACTGGCCGCGGGCTCTCTGGCCGCATACCCGTTGCATCATATGTACGCGCATGGGCACGGACCCGGAATTGGATTTGCCATTGGCGGATTAGGTGCACTGCTTCTTATCGCCGTGTTCAACAAGGTGGGTACAGGCAAGGATACGCCAGTGACAACTCTGACTTCTTTTGCGTCCGCTGTTGTCCTTACGGCCGCCCTGGTGCCGCAGATCTGGTTTCGGCACAATCTTCTGGATGTGCAGTGTGGTGTGATGATGGGCTGGGTAGCCCTTGTACTTCTGTTTGTTGTGCTTGCACCACGCGTCGACGACACCAATCGCTGCGTCCCCACAATGGTGGCGTCTACGGGACTGCTAGTCACCGCTATTTCGGGCATGTTAATTGCTGAGGCGAGAGCACAACTGATATTTGGCAACGGCATTACGCCCGTTCACTGGAGTACGTTGATCGCCCTGGGGGTTGCACCTATTCCTGCAATCCTGGCTATAGTTACGATGGCGTCTCGATACGCTATTCGACTACCCGGGGCAGCTGCCGTAGCGCACCTTACCTCTCGATGGCTGGTTACCGATCATTCGCGAGCGTTAGCGGTTCGTCTTGCAGCCGGCGCATCTGCAGGCGTGTTGGGTCTGCTCATATTTCGTGTACTTCAACAGCGGGCCGCATCGCATCCTCCTCTCTTTTCGTTAGCGGCTACGGGCGTTATCGCGGCTCTGGTCGTTCACTGGCTTTTAGCTGGTTCAAGCCGCCGCGATGTACCGCCAAACCAGTCGTCGCTCTATCGAAATGCCTGTATCGCGATGCTGATTGTTGCTGCAGTCTGCGTTTCGGCGTATCAAAGAAGCGCTGGTTTTGGAATGGCTCTTGTAATGGTGTCGGCGTGGACCGTCGCGCTCATTCAGGTGGCGTCTGTAGGGGCTGACTCTAACTGGGATGCTGATAGAGCCCTTCGCATGGTCACGGTGCTTATGGCGGGCACCGGAATCGTGGTTTATCGCTTCATGGGGGTGCGCTTTTACGAAGACCTCCACTGGTTGTCGCACACCACGCACTATCAACTTTTTGGACTCGTCACCGGGATGTTCGGGCCACTGCTAGCGGCTTCCCTCATTGCTGGTACAGGAGATCGCGAGGATGCCGCAGTAGGTCGGCTTGTCCTTGCTGGCATTACGGGTGGGTTGGTGGGGCCATTTCTTGCGGTTGCGGAGATCGTCATCTTTGGGCCGAAATGCTGTGAGGGGCTTGTCATGGGCAGCGTATTGGCCTGTGGTATTGTTGCTGCTGTGCGGTTAACAGAAAATAAGGACGCTTGCAGTACCGCTGTAACGGCCTGTGCAGTGCTTGCATCGCTCACAGGTATGATTGTTCTTGCGCAGTGGATGCACGCGCTGCTGCCATTGGCTCTGCTCTCACGGAGCGCTCGGGCGCACATGGTATTAAAGGGGGCTGCGCTTATTACCATCCTCATGCTGGTGCAAGGGGTTAAACTCAGGACCAAGGGTCTCCCAAAGGGCGCGGGGTCCAAACGCCCATGAGCGCGCAGAATTCTAGCAGGCTCGCGGCCATTGTGGGAATATGGCTGCTTGCATGGATGACGAGCAGGGTGTTGCTGCAGGCCCCAGCAGTGGGCCGCGTGACGGGTGAGGTATTTCTGGCCGAAACCCACAGTAAATTTAGGGGTGCCACGGTCTACCTGCAAACTCGCACGGGCAATGAAAAGACCCGTTATGTTACCAGTCAGCACGGTGGCAGGTTTTCGTTCTCCAATGTACCTGCCGGAGATTACAACATTTGGGCATCGACGGCGGAACACGCGGTTAGATCCAGCCGAATCACTGTTTTAGACGGAACCGATACGCCAGTAACCTTAAGTCTTTCACGCAGCCTGCCAGCTTTTGCGCTTGCGGTGCATCAGCAAACTTATACTACCGCCGAGCGGCCGATGTTTGCGGTGAAAGGATACCAGAACTGGAGGCTGCCGGTTGGACGGGACTCATTTACGCTCGCTGTATACCATACCCAGATGTCGAGAATGCTGTCCACACCTGCATCGGCTCGCGCATTCGCTGCCGTAGGACGCTCGTACGACGCTGTTCCCAGTTTGCCCAGACAGGTGCTGCATTTTGCCTCTGGAGGGTCACCGAAACTGCTGTTTCACCGGACGGTGCGTATTACAAAAGCAGACACGGAGGGATTCTATTACCAGCGGTACTGGTTCAACAAACTTCCAACGGGCTTGTACCTTTTAAATCTACGGCACGGTAGTGATGTTGCCTGCACGTGGCTGCTTGTTACAAACACCGCACTTATTACCAAGCGGGTGCGTAGTCAGGTGCTTGCTTATGTTGTGAACATAATGTCTGGTAAACCTGTACCCCACGGAATTGTATCGTTCTATCGCTATGGTGATGCAGTTGCTCAATCCACGACCAACGGGAATGGTATTGCAATTCTCACGGTACCGCCTCTGCACCGCGGCCAAAGCTCAGGAACGAGCTACATAACCGCCGTTAATCACGGTGACGAGGCGCTTTGCTCGAACTATTCCGGTGATTCGAATAACCGCCAGAATTTTGTGGTGTTTAGTTATACCGATAGGCCGATCTACCGTCCCGGGCAAGAAATTCAGTTCAAATGTATTGTCAGACGGCGGAGTTATCCCGCGGATAATGAAGCGCTTACTGCAATTACTACCGGTAAGGGAGGCATAACCGGCACTTACTCCGTTCCAGCCGGCCAAACAGTCCATGTTGAACTGCGTGATCCATCGGGGGTAGCGGTCCTGCGCAAGAACTATCGTCTGAACCGGTTTGGTGCAATTCACGGCAGTGCAGAGCTCCTTCGCGAGGCTTCAACGGGTGTTTACACCCTGTTTGTTACACCCGCTGGCGGTGGTTCGGCGCATACCCACGATATTGTGGTCTCTGCCTATAAAAAGCCTCAGATCAAGTTGTCCGCTAAGGCGGTAAACCCGCAAGTCATTGCTGGCCAGAAAGCCACGGTCAACGTATCGGCAGCATACTATTTTGGCGCACCAGTGGCCGGCGCCCACATCTCGTACACTGTCTACAGCTCCCCCGACTGGGTTTCAGACTTTCCCGATGACTATGACTACCAGGCTGGTGACGAGAGCATCTTTGAGGACTCCTCTGGTGATAACTATTACGGATCTCAAATTGCCACAGGATCCGCGACACTAGATGCGAATGGTAATGCGCAGATTACTTTTCCCACCACAGAGCCCAACGTTCCTGGGGCAGACCTCACGCAGAGTAAGATATTTACGTGCAGCATCACTCTTAATCCAGGTTCACCACAATCAACCGAGGAGGATGTTGCCGTCCATGTAGTACAGGGCAACTTCCATCTCTCCGTAGAGCCGACCGGCTACCTTGGTCAGAAAGGGCAGCCGATGGGTGTTGTGGTCACTGCGCTGGGCTACGATGGTATTGCGAAGGCAAACAAGCCTGTGACGCTCCACCTGTATTACCAGTCAACCAACAGCCAGACGTACAAGCGCATCTCAGCTGGCACAATCCATGCTATAACCAATGGCGCCGGGAAGGCACTGTTCACGGTGGTGCCTCCGCGAAACGGCGACCTGCTACTAAAGGCTACGGCCACGGATGAGGCTGGCCGTGTAATCATGGCGAGGAACGACCTGTGGGTGGAGGCTGCAGGGGATGACGGTACCAACACCATTGATAACAGTCTCACGATATTTACCGATCGGCGCCAATACAAACCGGGGCAAACCGCGAGGGTGTTGATTTCGAGCCCTGGAAAGGGCTACTCCGCCCTGGTCACGCTGGAGGGCGGACGCATTTACCGATCCCAGGTGGTTACCCTGGCTGCAGTCAACACAGTGCTGCACATACCAATACGAGCGGACTACGGTCCAAACCTGTTCATCGATGTGTGCTATGTGAAGAACAAGGCATTTGCCTCCAGTGAAGCGTCCTTACGTGTTGCAAATCCACAGGCAAAACTTACCGTTACAGTTCAGCCGGTGGTTGCACCTGGCCAGACGGTTTTTAGGCCAGAACAGCAGGTACGGTACCGAGTCCACGTCGCGGACTGGCGCGGTAGACCAGTGCAGGCCGATTTCTGCCTTGCTGTCGTGGATGAGGCCATTTATGCGCTGCGACAGGACCATCCTGGCGCAATTTGGAGCAAGTTTTATCCTCGTCGTTATAACGCAGTGGATACCGAATACTCATTTGCTCCGCTCTACCTGGGCGACGCCGACAAGGCAGAACCGAAAATTGTAACGCGTAAGAAGTTTCCAGATACGGCATTTTGGGCGCCGGATGTACAAACTAATAGCCACGGCGATGCCGTTGTTTCATTCGTACTCCCAGATAACCTCACGCAGTGGAGGGCAACCGCCATTGCTCAAACGCTGAACACAGAGGTTGGGTGGGGAACATGTGACATTCAGGTAACTAAGCCACTGGTGGTGCAGCTATCCACGCCACGGACGCTGGTGCAGCACGATACCGCACAGATCACGGCGATGCTCAATAACAACACCGGTACTGCACAAACGGTGTTTGCCAAACTTGTTGCAACTGGTGTATCCATTGATGGAAATGGGCAGCAGAGCGTATCATTGGCAGCCGGAGCGACAACGCAGGTAACGTGGACAGTGCATGCTCACTCAGCTGGAACAGCCCAGTTCAATGCTGCCGCGTGGACGGTTCCAGCCTCCGGTGCCCGGCAATACTCCGATGGGATGCAGACTACCATACCCGTGCGTGCCTTTGGTTACCTGCACATCAAGACCGTTTCCGGCGAAGTGTCCGCTTCGCTGCCGCAAACGGAGAATATTAGGGTAAGTCCGCTCACATCGCCTTCCCAGGTGAGCGCTGTCATTCACATTACCCCTTCGGCGATCACTGCAGTAACCGGTGGACTATCAAATCTGGCTGATTATCCATATGGGTGTGTGGAGCAGACGAGCAGTCGCCTCGTTGCAGATGTTGCTGTGAAACTCGCCATGCGGCGCCTGGGGGGCCCGTCCGGGAACACGGTGCCCGACGTCGACTCGATGGTACTTGAGGGGATTGCACGTCTATATAGGCTGCAGCATCCTTCGGGCGGCTGGGGATGGTGGCACTACGATGCTGTGAACCCCACGATGACCGCCATTGCCCTCATGAGCCTGGAAGAGGCACGGGAATACGGCGCGCCTATCTCAATGGATGTACTAAAAAAGGCGGGGCAATTTGCTGCAACTCTGGTTAAGCGCAGCAAGTCTGCCGAGAAGCCGGCTCTCTTATATGCGCTGTCGCTTGCGGGGTACGGTCAATTCGTGCAGCATACTTTGAGTTCAATGCCAGACAGTGCCTTCGATAATGCAGGTGCCGCGTACGCATTGATGGCGTCTATCGGCCACCCTCCGGCGACCGAACGGTTCTTGCATCTACTCGTGTCACGGGTGAGCCTGCAAGGACAACTCGCCCACTGGGGCGGTGGATCGCAATCGTTTAGCGATAATGTAGACAGCACGGCACTCGCCTTGCGCGCTATTGCCACGGCAGACCTAGGCAATGGCCTGGTGGCACCTACTGTCCGATGGCTGATGCTGCAAAACGCGGATGGTTGGTGGGTTTCAACGCGAGACACGGCCGATGCCGTTCTCGCCCTCTTAGAGGTGATGCATGATAAGCACGCGGTTACCTCTAGCGGGGCTGTTCAGATTATGGTGAACGGGGCAGTAAAGGCAGTTGTACCGGTTGGAGGGGCAAATTTCAATGAGCAGCAGCTGGTGGTGCAACTACCTCCAGGCACCTTCCATTCTGGGAGTAACCAGATTACGTTTAACCGGACAGGCGGCAGCAGCGCAGTTTACTATTCCGTCACAACGCGCCAGATTGAGCCCTCTACACCGGCTACAGGCAACGTACCCGGCCTGGTGATTACGAGGCAGTACCTGCGCGTGGTGTCGTCCACCGTCGATGGCTTAAACACCGCACCCCTTTCCGGGCCAGTGAGTGCGGGCAGCATAATACGGGTACACCTTGTGGTAAAAGCACCCCGGGAGATGAGCTACGTTGTCATTGAGGATCCATTTCCCGCAGGGCTTGAGCCAGATGTGCGTGGTGATGCGGACGTTATGGATGATTGGAATTACTGGTATAGCGGTGTGGATGTGCGCGATGACCGCGTAGCATTCTTCGCAAGAGGTGTTCCGAAGGGGACATCCGTTATCGACTACACCCTCCACGCGCAAACTGCGGGTACGTTTAATGCCCTGCCGGCCCTTGTACAGTCCATGTACGCGCCTGGTGAGCAGGCTTCCACGCGGATACAGCAGGTGGTTGTAACGCCATGAGCCGCTACCTGTGGGTTCCGCGTCTCGCGGCAATTCTACTGGCCACGGTGGGCGCGGTCTTTATCGCACGCGTTGGATCGGGGCCATCGGCAAAAGAAGAGCTAATCGCGTCGTACGCTACGAACGTTGCGCTGCGGACACCCGCACAACGCCGAAATGCGCGGCTTGCAGCCAATGCTCTGAATAACAGTGTGATTCCCCCTGGGGGGGTATTCTCATTCAATCGAACGGTTGGTTCGTGGTCAGCGGACCGCGGGTACGTTCCAGCGCCGGTTAGTTATGACGGTGAACTTGTAAAAGCACCGGGCGGCGGTGTCTGCCAGACATCTACTACCTTGTATAACGCCTCACTCCTTGCGGGTATGACTATCGTCCAGCGGCACCACCATGACTACGCGCCGGGGTATGCTCCTCCTGGCCGTGATGCCGCCGTAGCGCAATATACGATTGATCTGCAATTCAGGAACCCTTACTCCTACCCCGTTACAATAAAGTGCGGCGTCCACGACAAGCGTCTCGTAGCCTCCTTTTATGGACCCCGAAAACCCCCATACCAGATTCGTGTTGAAAGTTCATTTTTGAGCATAAGCCGTCCCCTTCGGTTGACCCGTGTGATCCGCGGTACACGAGGTGTTGGGTTACACGCCTATGTTCGTAATCCGGGAGCGACTGGCTACCGGGTGCGTACCTATCGCACTTACTACCTGCACGGAAAGGTAATGAAGCGGCAATTACTGAGCGATGACACTTACGGCTGCATGAATCGAATTGTGCAGGTAGTGGAGTTGCCCGGCGACCAGAGTCTGTTTAGATAACTGCTAGGCCAGGGTACGCTGCAAGCGTGGTTATGGTGCAAGGTTGAGATAAATTGCCCATGATGCCTGTCCGTTGGTTGGCTAACCTGGTATGACTAACGTGAGCACACCACGGCATTACATTGCCGTGGTGTGCGGGTACTGCCTTAAGTTACTGTACGAGCCTATTTCTTCGGCTGCACCCAGTCGTGCATCGCATATGCAACGGCTACCTGAACTGCCCGCTGCTCTTGCGGAGTCTTGGGGCCACCGCTAACAGCGGTAACGAGCGGGGTAATTAACACGGCGCCAGCATATTTCAAAATGCTTGTTTTTGCATCGCTCCGGCCCTGCACGTTCACCCGCTTGTACACGATTTTACCGGAGGAGGCATCAGTAATTCGTATAGTGACGTATGCTGTAGAGATGGTTCTTGGGCCAATGTCGACCCAGATTGACCGCGTGTGAAACCGAAACATGGGTTGCACGACGTAACGGGCATGTACCTCCCGTGCAAACCTGACGATATCCGAAGAGGCCGATGGCCGGTCCGTCGTTGGCTCACGTAGATCTAGGTGCTTCCAGGTTGCAGATGCCACGGTCTGGGAGATCAGGGTAAATCCTCCCTTCTGTAGTGACTCACGCACCGCCTGCACGCCCGTCGCGCGGGCTGTAGTTGTACCGGACTTGTCCGAGAATACGATTGGCCAAACTACCGCTGTACCGCGCGCATTCACAGCTGCAAAGGCCGATGGCACGGTAACCAACAGAGCGGCAATGGCGAATCCTGCGGTTATCAAATCTTTTCTTCGAGTGATCATATGAACTCCTTTAGAAGCATGCGGACTGCTCAACACCAAACAAATAGGCTTTTGGTAATGCGCACCAATAGAGGTCGCAACAGCAATACAGATGATTTGTAGCAGACTATTCGTTACATTATCGCTTGGGCATTTATGCATTTGATGCGGCTGGCGTGAGCGGCACTCGTAGTATTACCTACGAGAAGAAGGTGGAAATGATCGTTCATTTACGAAAATATCTGGTTTTTAAGCAATAATTTGCCTGGGCAACGGTATTACACCTCGTAACTGAGAGTATGCCACTGGCTAACTAAATTCCAGTAAATCAAGCAGGAACCCATGGATACGCAGCAGGACTTAACACAAAATCTTGCGGATCTTCCGTCGCAAAAGCGCGAGCGACGCGTGCGCGCTGTGGGGTATTCCTTAGGCGTCATGTTTACACTTGCACTTGCTGCTGCGCCTTACCTTCCCATCAACCAACCATCAAAAATCAAATATGGAATTGGGTTGATAACCGTGGCACTTTTGACTTTTTTTCTAATATGGGGTGAATATTGGCACCAACAGAGAGAAACCGAGATACAGACGGGTTTTTCAACGAACATGGTTCTTCAATGTCTCCGGCAGTCTGGCAGTTCGCATGCCGTAGCTACCGCAAACGAATTTGAATACGTTACGTCTGAGTTTCACACCTGCTGCATGAGGTTGAATCTCGCCGGATTTGTCTTATTGTGTATTACCGTTCTTCCCTGGTGTTTAATCCGGTCGCCTAATCCCACAGTGCACTCTATCCTGAATACAGCTTTCTGGGCCACATTCGGCATTCAGGCCGCCCTGCGCGGTACGAGTGAACGTTTGCACAGACTTAGAAAACAGTTGCGGTGTGAAGCACTTGAGTTGTGCTACCAACATGAGAGTGCATCAGCGGTAGTAACAAGTGACACCATGTTTCATAACCCTTAGGGTGAGTAGAAATATTCTGGCGCAAATGAACGTACTGACATGTACATCACTTCCGTAAATCAATGCATGTTTAGCATTGAGAAGCGGTTAATACCGGATTTGCCGGCTCTCTATGAGTGCAATATTTTGTGTGAAGGCACTGAGCATAACTGCTGCCCTTGACACACGGCCCTGCCCGTGCTAAAATTGAAGGCTGTATCTGGAGTGATGTCCGAGTTGGTCTAAGGAGCACGACTGGAAATCGTGTAATGGTCACAAGCCATTCGAGGGTTCGAATCCCTCTCACTCCGTTTCTTCCGGCGACGCTGCCGTTTCCCCCGGGGCTGGAGAGTTCCGCAGGCAATGCCTATTACCTCCCGTGTTAGATCTATAATTCGAGCTATTTTGCTTTTATGCGCGCTACCAGGGATATATGAGGCAGGCGCAAGCATTGCTTTTGTGCTGCGGGAACGCAAAGCGAATGCGGATTTTGCCGCATTGCGGTTGCCTGTTGAGCCAGCGCCGTTTCGCGGTGAGCGTCTCCTCGTGATAGCACCCCATTGTGATGATGAAACGCTGGGGTGCGGCGGTCTAATGCAACAGACCCTGCGAGACGGCGGAGATGTGGAAGTCGCGTTCCTCACCAACGGAGATGCCTTCCGCACTGCGGTTGAGTGCATGACTCATCGTGTTAACGTTACGCCGTCGGATTTTATCAGGTTCGCGGATTTGCGACAGCGAGAGTCTACGCGAGTTCTTGAGTATCTGGGCGTTAAGCCGTCTCATATCCTTTTCCTGGGATATCCGGATCAGGGCTCAATGAACATATGGCACTATCATTGGTTGAGTTCATCGCCATTCACGTCGCCATACACTCGCTGCAGCGCTTCACCCTATGCCGTCTGTTATCATCCTGGGGCACCCTATTCTGGTGAGAGCATAGTAAGTGATCTGCAGCAGGTCATCCGGCAGTATCGTCCCACGCTTATTACCGTCACGCATCCGTCCGATGATCACGTGGATCACGTTGGGGCAGAGGCATTTACCCACACAGCACTGGATCTCCTACGACTGTCCCCCGCTGATTCAGGCTGGGCCAACCGCATAAAACTTCAGTATTACCTGGTTCATCACGGCGATTGGCCCATACCGCAGGGAATTTATACCAAGCTTCCGTTAACGCCTCCCAGGCCGCTCGCCTACCTGGATACCCACTGGATCGAACTCCCGCTTACACACGCCCAGGTGTTGAAGAAGCTGCATGCAATAAACATGTACCATAGTCAGACGGCTATGATGGGAAGGTTTCTGGACTCGTTCGCCCGCAGTACCGAAATCTTTGGCACCCTGGATAAGCAGACCATTGGAAGTGTAGGTGGTTCCCTAAATCCTGGCTCCCAGAGCTGGAGCACATTGTCTCCGGTACTGCTGAATCCCCTACGCGATGGTATTATGCGTGCCCTTAACGGCGATGCGAATATCTCGGCGGTCTACATGGCGCTTCACGCTGATTCACTGGTGGTAATGGTCAAGTATCGCGACAACATATCCGCACACTACCACTATTACGTCACCTTAAGGCCATTTAGCCGTGAGGGACAGAGCAGTATGTCTGCTATAAATCTACTGTATACACCAGGTGTTGCGCATGCTGCGGATGGCGTGGTATTTCAGCAGCGGGGCCAAAGCCTCGTGGTGAGGATACCATGGAGCCTGGTTTTGAAGCATACAATGGGTAGCGCACCCGTGCTGGCAGGTATAAGTGCCAGTACAACCATTGGCAATGTACTGGTGGACAAAACCGGAATTAGACTGGTCCACTTTGGCGCAGAACCGTCGCGGGTAAATGGCGCGCAGATTACCGCATATAATGCTACAGGAAGGCGGTTTTAGTATTTCGTGCGAATAGGCATCATGGGCGGAACCTTCGATCCGGTGCATTACGGACACCTTTTTGTGGCCGAGGAAGCCAGAGTGCTGTTTGGGCTGGAAAAGGTGCTGTTTATACCAAACGGCCGACCGCCGCATCGCCCGGAGGGTGCATTTGCGAGTGCTGCCAGGCGATATGCCATGACGCTGATCGCCACTCATAGTAACAATGCATTTTCCTGTTCGCCGCTAGAAATCCATCGGTCGGGACCATCCTACGCGGTGGATACGCTCACTGCCTTGAATCGAGACTACCCAGATTCGGAGTTTTACTACATCACAGGAATTGATGCAGTAGCAGAACTGGCTACCTGGCACCGCTATGAGGAGGTAGTGAAATTATCGCGTTTCATTGCCGCAACGCGACCAGGTTTCCCCATCGCCAGCCTGAAAAACAGATTGCCGCTCGCCTGCCTTGAGCGAATACTGCCCCTGCAGACAAGCTCACCAAACATCTCGTCGACCACAATACGCGACAGAATTAAGAAAAATTTACCAATACGCTATCTCACACCAGACGGTGTTGTAAACTATATCTATGAACACCGGCTGTATGTGGACAACGAACTGATACCCGTGGGAGTAACCGCTTGACTTTTGATGATATTAACCAGGAAGAAGAAGTTCATTTGACGCAACCCAGTCGTTCACAGGCCGATCGCGACGCTTTATTTGACGGTGAAATGGAACTTCAAACCGACGTTGACGATCAGCTGGACGATGAGGTTGACGATGAATTTGGTGACGATGAGGACGACGAAGAGTATCCGGAAGTTAACGAAGATACCGACTCCCAGGAGCGCGCAACATGGCTAGCGTTGGCTGCCGACGCGGTGCGCGCCGAAGATATCAAGGTACTTGATCTGCGTGGTCTCACGATCATTGCCGACTTTTTTGTCATTTGCACCGGTAAATCGTCAATACAATTGAGGGCTATTGCAGATCGGGCCGAAGAGATTATGGAGCAGCGTGGCTACAAGAAGTTGCGGGTAGAAGGCTACCAGGAAGCTGTGTGGATATTGCTAGACTTTGGTGACGTGGTAATGCACGTTATGGCAGCCGAACAACGTGAGTTTTATCACCTGGAGGATTTCTGGAAAGGCGCTCCACTTCTGCCGGTAGACCTTGAGAATAATCCATTTGTACCCGTTCGATCCAGGCCCGCGATTTAGAGGAGCGATCATGGACTCAACGCCGGAAGACGCCAGAGTTTCGCAAACGAAGGATATTCTAAAGTCGGATCCAGTTAAAAGGCGTCAGGCTGAAATCGACCTGGCAAATATGGGTATGTCACCCGTAGAGATTGCTCGACTGTTAGATAGCGATGCCAGCACATTCGACGGAACGGCGGCAGCGAATGGTCAGGTAGATCTGAATGTGCCTCAGGTTTCGCCGGAGGTCACTATTGATCTGCTGAGGATGCAGGCAGTTGCCCGGGAACAGGAACGTACTCAGGAGCTTATCAAACGGTCACAGACCATTGACCTGAAATTGCCGCCAGCTCGCGAGGTATCGCCAATAGAACGCGGCCGCGCAGAGAAGTTGCTGAGTGAGGCAGCTCTTTTGCGGAGACGGGAGCGACCCAAGGAGGCTGAAGCGAAATGCAGGGAGGCACTGGAGGCAAACCCTGCAGATGCGGCTGCACTAGAGCTGCTAGGTGACCTCTATCAGGATATCGCACACATAGAAGAGGCCCTGGCAGCGTACAACAAGGCGCGTGAATTGCAGCCAGCAAGAACGACCGCGGAGCGCAAATATGCCAATCTGCTCACTAATCAGGAGCGCTGGAGTGCCTTAGAGACCGAGGTCATCGTGAAAAGCCCGGGCCTAGCCCTGCTTTTGAGCCTGGTTCTACCGGGCTTGGGGCAGTTTTACAATTCCGAAATTGGCAAAGGCGTTCTGTTCATCGTTTTAGATTTGCTCGATTTCTACCTGTTGGCGTTTTCGCCCTGGGGATTCGCTGCTGCGCGCAAACATGGAGGAGTAAGCGTTGGACTGGTCTTTTCATCCGTGTTTCTCATCATCCTCTATCTGGCGTCTGCCATAGACGCGATGAGTACCGCGCGCATGGGGGGAGCACAGGGAGGCTGGAAGTAAGCGGTTTGCTTTCTACCATTATCAAATTTTCTATTCTGTTCGATTGTAGTTAAGGAGCTCTTTATGAAAATACACGAATACCAGGCAAAGGAAGTGCTGGCCAGAAGCGGTGTGCCAGTCCCCAAAAACGCAGGTGTTGCAGAGACTGCCGAACAGGCCGCATTGGCCGTAGAACAGCTTGGCGGCAGGGGAGTGATCAAGGCACAGGTTCACACTGGCGGCCGTGGCAAGGCTGGCGGCATCAAGGTTGCTGAGAGCCCGCAGGCTGCGCGGGAAATCGCAGGCAATATGCTGGGAATGATCCTTAAAACGCATCAGGCGCCACAGGGCATTCGTGTAGATAAGGTACTAATCGAAGAGCCGATTACCATCACTTCCGAAATCTACGCTGCAGTGTTACCAGATAGAGTATCGCGAAAGAACGTCATCATTCTCAGTGCTCGAGGCGGAATGGATATTGAAGCCGTTGCCGAAGAGGATCCCGACGCCATTGCACGGCTGGCAGTTGATCCTCTAGAGGGAATTTGCGACTATCAACTGCGTGATCTCTGTTTCCGGGCGCAGATCCCAACGGCGCTGGTAAACAAAGTGAGCAGTTTCCTCCGCAGCCTGTACAATGCCTTTATAGCCTGCGATGCGTCATTGCTAGAGATCAATCCCCTCGCAGTAACAGATACTGGCCGGGTACTGGCAGCGGATGCGAAAGTGGACATTGATGAGAGCGCGCTCTTCCGGCATCCGGAACTTGCGGGCTATGCCGAAGAGAGTGAAGACGATCCTATCGAGGCCGAAGCCCACAAGAAGGATATAGCATACGTGCGGCTGGGCGGTGATGTAGGCATCATCTGCAATGGCGCTGGCCTTACAATGGCTACTATGGATGCAGTTCAAAGAGCTGGCGGGCGGCCGGCAGACTTTCTGGATGTTGGCGGCGGTGCGCAGGCCGAGCGCGTAAAGGAGTGCCTCGGTATAGTATTATCGGATCCCAATGTAAAGGGAGTCCTTATAAACATTTTTGGTGGCATTACGCGTTGCGATGAGGTTGCAAAAGGCGTGATAACGGCTACCCAGTCTATGGATATCAAGGTCCCGATTGTAGTGCGCCTGGCAGGTACGAGAGCAGCAGAGGGTAGCGCAATCCTTGCTGGCAGCTCCCTGGTTCCTGCTGAAACCATGCAGGACGCAGCAGCCCAAATTGTGAGGCTTGTAAATGCCGCCTGATACGGTTGCGTCTGAACGACAGCTACACGGTCAGACGCCGCGTGCCCTCCTTGCAGCCTGCGAAATTGCTGGCCTATGGGAGAAGCGACAGGACAGTATATCTGCAGACCGGATCGTAAATTCTGAAATTCGCAATCGGCGATATCTCGGCTCGCGAGAGCGTAGAGAGGTTGCGGAGCTTGTCTTTGGGTACATTCGTGCCAAAAGACGCCTTACTGCAATGGTTGCTTCGCTTGATCTACCTCAACTGCCGGAGAGCGCTGTACGCCTCTTAGCCACGGAACAGGGCTATGAAGAAGCCCTGGCTGTATCTTCGGATCAATTGAGCGCAGCTGTGAATGCACTGCCAGATGAGACGGACGCCGTAGCATTTATTGGCCGGGTACTATCGTTTCCAGACGAGTGGGCAGTTTCACTCGTAGAGATACTGGGTGATGCAGGGGCGATTGCCGCCGCTCGCGCGCTAAACAACCGGGCACCTACTACGTTACGGGTGAACACCCTGGCAACCACCAGGGAGTATGTGCTGGGGCAGATCGACGGTGCAACGTCGTCCCGCTGGTCTCCACTGGGTATTCAGCTTGTGTCGCAGGCCAATATCTTTGACCTACCTCACTTTCGCGAGGGCTGGTTTGAGGCCCAGGAGGAGGCTAGTCAGGTTACAGTCCTTCTGGCTGATCCGCGGCCCGGCAACATCGTTGTTGAAATTGGAGCTGGTGCCGGAGGTAAGTCTCTTGCGCTTGCGGCTCACATGTTGAACAGCGGGGCAATCTATGCAATAGACAGTGCACCTGTTCGCCTGGAGGAGCTAAAGCGCCGTGCCGCTAAAGCCGGTGTAACCTGCATTAAACCACTGGCGGTCTCTTCTGATGCCTTTGGAACCTGGACGCCAACCCGTTCCGTGCAGCACACGTTAAGTGGTCTTATGAATCGTGCGGATGTTGTGCTGTTGGATGCTCCCTGCACAGGGAGCGGTGCTAGTAGGCGACGGCCCGATGCGCGATGGCGCAGCCTTACGCCCGCTGGGTTTACGGCCCTGCAAAGCAAGTTACTGCTGCAGGCAGCCATGTTCACCGCGCCAGGAGGTCTGCTGGTATACAGCACATGTTCCTTCGATCGTCAACAGAATGAAGAAGTTGTTGAGGCGTTTCTTCAATCCGATTTTGGACGACTGTTTACGCTGGTACCAGCTGCTGAGCGTCTGGGCAGGGGAGCGGCGTGGGCTGCTGCATGCCGGCCCGGACTAAAGGCTCGGCCTGAAGCGGATCAGCCCGTTTTGGACCGTTCGGGTTACCAAGGTCTCGAGTCTAACGGGTATTTGCGCACCTGGCCGCACCTTCATGGCATGGACGCACACTTTGCTGCATGCCTTCGGCGGGGGGGATAAAGGCGATGTTTCTGCCCGGAGCCGTTCAACCAGTAGATCCACAGTGGGTGGAGTTACAACGACGAGGTTATGAGTACCTTGCAAAGCTTGAACGCCTCTCGGTGCAGGAGAGCTTTGAAGAGCTGAATCTGCTACAGCAGGCATGCGCGTGCTTTAAAGAGGCGCAACGCATTACTCCCGAGGATGAACCTGGCCCGGCCATTGATATGTTGAAGCACCATGTAGGCGCATGCCGACGAATGGTTGAGCTTCTGGACGCAATGGGGGAACAGGCAGCAGTCATTGCAGCACTGCAAGAGGCTGCAGATGTTTACGGTCAGTTGGATACCTCGGAAGCAAGGGCTGAGCGGGACGAGTGTGCGCGGGAGATTGTAAGGCGTACATCCCTGCTACGACAGCGGCCAAACGAGCAGCTTTACCTGCTGGTAACGCATTTCGAACAACGGTTGCTTCGCATGGAAGTGGAATGTGCTCCCGACAGTGAGAAGGCTGGTATCTGCATGAAACTGGCAGCCGTATTTCTACGGAGTGCTCATCCTGCGGAAGCTGCAATCTATCTGCGGCGAGCAATCGATCAACTGGGCACCGCAACGGTACCTGCTGATGTTTGCCTGGAGGCAGCTGCCCATTACCGCCTTGGAGTTGTGCTCGCCGAGGCCATGGGGCAACCTGGCCAGGCGATTGCACACCTTCAACAGGCTATTAGGCTGTACGGCACTTTAGGAAGGTTAGCAGGGGAGGTTGAAGAAGACTGCAAGGCTGCAGCTCGTCTTCTATCAGCCCTCAATCGACGTCAGCCGCCCTCATAAAGGTGAGTTTCATTCAATGGCCGAGCCCTATCACGGTACCACTTACAAACTGCCGCTAATTGCAGTAGATACGGTGACCTTCCCAGGAATGCCTGTATCGTTTACACTACCCAACTCGCAATTTATTGAGGCCGTGACACGCGCCGCAGACCGTGACTCGGTAGTTGGGCTGGTGCTTACCAGAGGCATGCAGGATCAGGCGGCGCTGGCCAATGTATACCACGTGGGCACCAGCGCATCGATACGAAGCATAGAGCGTACGCCTTATGGGTCGGCCGAAATCTTTGCCATTGGGTCCCAGCGATTCACCCTCGGTTCAATCTACCAATCGACCAGAAATGAGACCATGGCGTTGATTAATCTGTTGTATGATTGCGATATGGAGATGAGTGTAATATCTCCCGCAGCAAATAGGCTTCACGCTCTTGTACTGGTATACCTAGACCTAATTGCAGCCCGATTAGGTGAAATCGTTCCGCCCGTCTCGTTTCCGTCCTCCCCTTACGAGCTATCCATGTGCGTTGCTTCGGTAGTTGTCGCAGAAACAAGTATGAAGCAGGAGTTGTTGGAGTTTACTGATACGCACCAACGGCTTGAACAGGAGATTCACTGGATACAACGGGAGATACGCCGCCTGCGGCACGAGGCTAACCAGGCGCGTACATTCGCACTAGATGACGAACAGGTGCGCGAGGCCCTACGGCACATGCGAAACTAAGGAGTACACAGGGCTTCCTTTTCAGACCTGGCATTATGGTAGTGGTAACAGCCCTGAACCGTGAAACTGTGCTGGCCCGGTGAGCGCATTCACAGCCTCCATTCTCTCCGCCTACTCATCGCGTTCTTAGTAACGATGCCGATGACCGCTTCCCATGGTATTTGTTCATCTCGACTGCCAAATAATCCTAACTGGATGCGTTTCGATTGGATGACCCTAGTTGATTGCTGACCATGTTAAGGTTGCCGCTCTACCACACACATTGACCGCAAGAAGAATAACACAAACCTGGCTGAGGCTCACATAAGCACTTCGTTAATCTGCAGGGAATCCATCTCAGCCTGCAGGAAACATCGCATAATCGAGATTTTTTGAGGTAACATCCGAGCTGACTGCGAGACTTCAAACCGTTGGTTGTTGTAGCTCGCGCTGCTATCTTCCTCGCCTGCGGCTTCGCGCCTGCTTTGCCAGAACATATCAACCAATTCTTCAATCTCTGCGTAATACTCGTCTGGCGTGGTCATATCTCGTAAAATGGATCTCGCCCAGATTACGGAGTCCGCCCACGTGGTTGTTCTCAAGGAAGGGTCGGGATTGGCAAGTCGCTCCAACACTTGCTTCAAGCAAGACGCAAATCGGATCGTCAATGAAGTGTAATATTTGAACCTGATGCTGGAGAGGAACAGACCATCGACGTATTGCTTCCCCTGAAAGGCTTCAAAATACCTGCCTCTATTAACCTCAATTCTCTGAGAGACGCTGGTGTGGATTGACGCGATGGCTTGCAGTAGCGCACCTTTATCCGCCATATCGTTGGAAGCACCGTCTTGGCTAGCTCCCTGCGCGGCTTTTTCAATTGCGAAATCGATTTTGAAACGAACGACCTGCGGATTCGTGAACCACTCCACCTGGTCGATTGTGTCAATCACCCCGCACAGATGAGCCCAGCCTGGCGCCTTACTGTCGGACGCAATTAGGTGGAGTGATTGGGCAAGGAGGTACAGCCATGCCTCTTGTAACCGGTGTTCCGGGTAGGAATGATTCCAGGTTGTCAATGAGATGACTCCTTTCACGGCGATGGGCATGTACATGACGGGTCCACAACGTGGCTCTCTTTAGGGGCCAGTCGTCAACAGGCTGGCCGCTTCATCCACGGCAGGTTGGCGGGCGGTGTGAACAATACCCTTACGCACACAAAGATAGTCTTCTTTGATTGTGTAACGGGCCAGTACGATCTACCGCCGATTCACCGGGTCGTGGCATAAAACGCACGCAGCTTGCTAGAGGTGCGCACTGTTAGCGACTACCCGGTATTGCCTTGCAGCTGCCATGGTCCACGATTACTTTACCAGTAACCTCGTAAACAGGCTGCAGTCACCCATGGAAACGAATTCATCAAATCCGGAAGGAAAGCCGTGCTTGCGACCAATCGTAAAGTGCCAACCAGCAGACCTCACCACAAAGCCCGGATCGTGCGCAACTGTTGAACCTGCGCCCTAAACGCCGTGCGGGACAGCGTAGGATTCTGGAATTGTCTCTATAGTATTGCAAATTGCAGCATCGGTCAACCGCCGATCAACGCATCTTCCAGGGGTATTGTTTTACCATGTATTGTAAGGCACAGAGGTATCTGTTGGCTAGATGTGCATGTCTTGGAAGTAGCCCCTGCATAATTCACTTGCGAACCTAACAAAGCGGTCCGCGTGAGTAATGATCATCTTTGTCGTGATATCGGCG
>JAJYCW010000002.1 GCA_021777995.1 bacterium | reverse complement strand
GGATTGATCTTAACGGTAAGACCGCCTTGGTCACAGGAGGTACCAGAGGTATTGGCCGCAGGATATCGCTTACGCTGGCAGCGGCAGGGGCACGCGTTGCGGCGCTGTATCACAGTAATGACGAACCCGCTCGTACTACAATACGTGAAATCGAGACTGCAAATCCTAACGTGCAACCGCTTGCACTCAAAACAGACATCGCGGATGCTCACCTTGTGCATGAAAGCATCCGGGAGGTAGCGAGTAAGTTCGGCGGGTTAGATATTCTTGTACTAAATGCGGCCGAAGGTGCGGGTGGTCCATTGGTATCTATGGAAGCCGCCGCGTGGAAACGACCGTTCGAGGTAAATGTACATGGCGCATTTAATGTGGTGAAAGCCAGTGCACCAGTGTTAAATGAGAATGCCAGCATTGTGTTCATATCCTCTGGAGCCGGGCACGATCCAATGAGCGGTCTGTCAAGTTATGGTGCGAGTAAGGCCGCAGTAAATCATATGGCAGCTGTACTTGCCCAGGAACTGGGGCCTGAAAAACACGCTCGTGTAAACATAGTGAGTCCTGGACACACTTTCAAAGAGGACGGGGATCCGAACCTCGATCATGAATCGTGGACAGAACGACAGCGAGAAATTGCTTGTACCACAGCCTTGAGGCGCTTGGGGACTTCCTATGATGTAGCGAACGTCGTGTTGTTCTTCTGTAGCGATCTATCCTCGTTTGTAACGGGGCAGTATCTGCGAGTGAATGGTGGAAGACTCTAATACCGTGAGTTCATGCGTTCATTCATTTCACGCATTATGCGTTACTCCTTCGGTGATAAGAGGCGTACCCGATGGTTAGAAAACTGTTAATTGGCCTGGCGGCAGTGGCTGCAACCTGCATAGCCTGTGTGGCGCACGCAGATTTGGCAGTCGTTTGCAGTTCCACGGCACCAGGGTTAAACAATGCAGCGGTGGCCCAGGCGCTAACTCCGCTTCTACGCAGGGCAGGCTACCAGGTTGGTATGTGGAACCCGGCGGACGACGAGCCCATCCCGGGACGGTGCTCATTGCTCGTCCTGCCAAACTGTCGGCGACTGCCAGAACGTGCAATTGAGGCAGTATCAAAGTATCTGAATGCGGGTGGTAACGTTTTCGCGGCTGGAACTCCTGTGGGCACCCAGCCTATGTTGAAGATGCCCGATGGTTCATGGCAAACGTTGAATGAGGTTCAGCGTTTACAGGCATTTTCACCTCCTCAACACGTGCTGCTGCAACCTGCGAGTACAACGGATATCGATGGGTGGACCAGGAACACGAACACGCCGGAGAATCGCACGGTAAGCTCAGTCACCTCCTTAGTGATTCGAGGTAAGAAGACACAGGTGCTCCATACTTCCATCTCGAATCTGCAAGGGTGGGACACCTTCGAATCGCCCATATTTACTAATCCTTTTCCTAATGGTAATACCGTAACCGTCTTTACTGCGCGCGGTGACAGAAGCACAAATTCGCTAGCCGTTGAATGGGATGATGCCGACGGGTCCAGGTGGATTGCGGTTGTTCCGCTCACCACGCATTGGCAGCGGTATACGCTGGTTCCATCGCAGTTTAAGCCGTGGACTGTGCCCGGTCCGCGAATAGCGGCGGGTTTTTTACCGCAGAATGCAACGCGCATAAGTTTGGGCCTCGCGTACAGCCACACTGGCGCGGAGCCAGGAGCCCACGGCTATGACGTTGCAGACCTGGGGACCGCACCTGCTAAAAGCGCAGTTTCACAAGTTGAGCACCTTACGCCGCAAACCGCTCTCAGTCCCGCCTATAAGTTCTATGGCATTCATACCGAGACGCGGTTGTCAATCACGCCTATTCCCGGCCAAAGCCGTGCTAAATTAGTGGTTGGCCAGAAATTCGCAGCAGATACACTCTATGCACTCCAGCCTAGGCCCGCGGCCGATGGCTTGCTCAAGAACCGGTTGTACCGTCAGTTGACACTCATTACCGCAAACGATGCAAAGTCCGGTGAGTGGCGCGGGGTACCGGCGGCCCTCATCGTACCGGGCAGCGTTGGCAAAGCAATGGGCATGCGCCTGGTATTTACCCCTGACAATAGCTCGTTTTACAGATTACGACCAGTTCAAACGGTCATTCTCTCTGCATTAAAGCGGTTAAGACGAGGTCTCTTTCTGGTTGAAGCAGGTGCGCAGTACTATACGCTGTTCAAGAACCAGGGCTGTAAGCTGGGGGCTGAGGTGGCTAATTTCGGCGCAGGCAGACGCTCGGCCACTGCGTTGGTAGAGACAAGAGTATTCAAAGGAACTACCATTATCTGGCATCACACCTGGCCAATTACTGTCAACTCCTCAGCTAGGGCTCAGTGCACATCAAGCTGGAACCCCGAGGGGATAATCCCAGCCGGAGGAGATCGGGTTGTCACTACATTGCTGGTCCATGGACACGTTATCGACAAGTCGTCAATGAACGTTTACCAGTGGCTGCCTCCGAAGAAGCCAGTATTCATCAAAACCAGACCTACCGGGCACTTCTATTATAAAAACAAGATCTGGCGTATAAATGGTGTCAACTATATGCCATCGTCTGGTATTGGAACGGCTCACGGTCTCTATTTTGAATCGTGGATGAGCGCCCGCTCGTACGATGCTCGTATTGTTCAGCGAGACCTGGCCCGCATCAAGCACCTGGGATTCAACGCAGTCAGCGTGTTCATCTACACGCGTGATGTCCTGGCGCAGAACCTGCTCGATTTTCTGCGGCGGTGTCGAAACTTTGGTTTGCACGTTAACCTCAGTCTTCGGCCCGGTGTAGCAGACTACCTGGCCGAAGGAAGACCTACTGCAGAAAAAAAATCGTGGGCAAACTTCAAGTCTATTATCCTGGCCTATCACCTCAACCAGAATGACACAGTATTTGCATACGAAATTTCCTGGGAACCTTCCTTTGGTGACTATGGAACTCGGGTTAGTCTCGATCCAGCCTGGCGCCGTTGGGTTAGATCTAAATACTCCACTTTGACGGCAGCTGAGGCCGCCTGGAAGTTCCAGGCGCCCACCAGGAATGGCAAGCTCACAGGGCCATCTGATGACGAACTTACGGCGCCTGGTGGACCATTCACGCGGTTTGTGGGTGATTACCGTTCGTTTCTTGATAACTGGCTTCAACAGACTTATGGTCAAGCCGTTCGTCGCCTTCACGCCCTTGACCCACATCACCTTGTGAGTTTCCGTATGGCTAGTGCCGGGGACGGTAGTTATCGTTGGGGAGGCGCGCTGCCGTATCAGCTAGAGGGGCTAAGTCATGCTGTTGATTTCCTGTCGCCTGAATGTTACGGAAGGGTGGGTGATCCCACAACCGAGAGAACAATACCCTTTGAGTTAGCCTATGCTAAAGGAATTGCGCCACATCTTCCAGTAATCTGGGCAGAAACCGGAATGTCGGTATGGAACGGAGGGGCTGGCCGCGACTCTCGTCGACTGCTGCAGGAACAGGGAAGATATTACTCGGTACTGTACAGGGCCACCATACGCATGAACGGTGATGGAATATTCTTTTGGTGGTATCCCGGCGGATATCGGGTGAATGAGGCGAGCGATTATGGTCTGGTCAATGAAGATGGAACAGCGCGGCCTGCAACCGTTGCAGTAAAGCACTACGGCCCGCAACTAATACATCATATACCATCAAGAAAACGCAAGGTGTTACTCCCGTACGATCGGCGAGATTTTCCTGACGGCCCTGCAGGAGTTTTTAGCGCACTTGACAAAGCTTTCACCAAACTATTGAAGGCAGGCGATATGCCGGTTCCTACACCAATATCACAACCAGGAAATGCAAATTAACTGGTGGGTATCGACGGTGCATTCGCTCGGACCAAACGAAGAAGGCTCCCCATTTGGGTGGGGAGCCTTCGCGAGCTAGAAGCAAACTCTGCGGAGTATCATCCAAATCGGCCCTGTACGTAGTCCTCAGTGCGCTTATCTCTTGGATTAGAAAAAAGGTCTGCAGTGTCACTGCACTCGATGAGTTCACCTTTCAAAAAGAACGCCGTGCGTTCCGAAACTCGTGCTGCCTGTTGGAGGTTGTGGGTGACAATAACGATCGCAAACCTGCTTTCGAGTTCTGCAAGTAACTGCTCGATACGAAACGTAGAGTTTGGATCTAGTGCAGAACAAGGCTCATCCATTAGAATGACTTCCGGTTCCACTGCGAGTACTCGTGCAATACACAAGCGCTGCTGCTGCCCGCCCGAAAGGTCGAAGGCAGATTTGTTGAGCGAGTTTTTTACCTCGTCCCAAAGGGCAGCTTGTGTGAGCGTTCGCTCTACAATTTCATCCAGACGTGCCTGGTTACGCTCGCCGTGCAACCGTGGACCATAGAGGATGTTGTCACGGATGGACATTGGGAATGGATTTGGCCGTTGAAATACCATGCCCACCTTGCAGCGTAGTTGAACGACGTCTACCGATCTGGCATAGATATCTGCGCCATCAAGCATGACGCTGCCTTCTACCCTCCATCCGGCCACTCTGTCGTTCATGCGGTTTAGAGTGCGCAAAAACGTGGATTTACCGCAGCCGGATGGCCCAATGAGCGCAGTTACCTGATTCGGCAGGATGTCGAGCGAAACGGATTGTATTGCCTGCGTTTTACCGTAGTAGCAGTTCAGATTTTTAACGGTAATTCTTGGCAGGCTTGCCTTCGCTTCTACTGCTTGAACTTGGGCAGCCTGAACACTTGTTGTGTTGCTCAAGACTGCCTCGCCTGGTTGCATACTTATCGTGCGCTGCTCCACGTGCTTAAGTCTCCTACTGGCCCTTGCCAGCAGTGGTTCCCTGTTGTACCATCAGGTTGTCAATTACACCAGCATTGACGTTAGAGTATTTCGACAGCGCCCCTACAACATCTTTTTCTGCGGCATTCTTATCCGCTACACTGGCTACTGTACCGTCCAAGGTGACTTGAGCGCCGGAAGTACTCAGCTTTATCGCCTGACCCTTAAGTGAGCTATCGGCGGCAATTGCCGCTGTGGCGTCAGAATTGATGGCCGTGTCTGCCGAATTGTTGCCTACTCCGCCGCCAGTAGGCGTACCAGATGATGATGATGTGGTTCCTGAGCTGCTGCCACTGCTGTTGCTGTTGCTGTTACATCCGCTTAATCCTGCAATGCCAGTGCATAGCAGAAGGGCCGCCGCGGCAATTACAAACTTGGAACTTTCTCGATGCATTGTTAGTTTACCTTTCAATAGGTGCAACCGGTAGAAAACCCGGTAATAGTATGTATATCCAACGATGAGTAAGCGGGTTATCCGCTACGTGTCGCTGCGATGCTGCGATTGGAGATAACACGAGCAAGCAGGCTTGCTACTAACACGAGTGCGACCAGAACCAGTGCAGCGCTCCAGGACTGCTGAATAGCTAGATTGCTAGGTGCGTTGCGCAGTACATAGATCGTGACTGGCAGCGATGCCAGAGCGTGCCGTGGATCGAGATGAAACAGGTTGCTGCTGCACCCCACCATGATGAGTGGCGCGGTTTCGCCCGATACCCTTGCAACCGCAAGCAGTGCGCCTGTCAAAATGCCCCCCCGCGCAGACGGTAGAACTACTTTCCACACGGTTCGTGCATTGGTCGCACCCAGCCCCAACGAGCCTTCTCGTAAAGAATCTGGCACCAAGCGCATAAGTTCTTCGGTGGTTCGCATCACTGTAGGTATCATCATGATTGCGAGAGCAAATCCACCGGCTACACCCTGATAGGCAGTGGTAGTCACTACGATAAGTGCGTAGGCAAAGATTCCGAGTACGATGGACGGGACCCCGTTAAGCAGATCTGTGAAGAATCGGATGACAAATCCAACACGATCATTCCCAAACTCGGAGAGATAGATTCCCCCTAGGATTCCAGTGGGTATTCCCACCATTGCAGCCATAAGCACTAATTCGGCAGTGCCTACCACAGCATGAAGCATTCCACCGCTATCGGGGTTATCCGGATCTGGTTTATGGAAAAAGCCTGCATTCAGAGCCGGCATGCCATGTTGCACCACGTAAGTTAGCAGTCCAATAAGTGCTCCAACTGCGACAAGTGTACATATTGCGCAAGCCGCGATTCCTGCCGCGCTGGCCATTCTCCTCCATTGGGGCTGCCACTTGGAGCGCCTTACCACCCGACTGGCCACCCACAGTGCAATCATGAGATAGACTATTATCTCCGCTCCGCCCAGAAAGCCCATAACACCTCTGGTCTTCACATCGCTGGATAACTGCATGAGGAAGACGAGGAATACGACCAGAAGCAGCGCGTAGCGTATAACGGCGCCGATGAGCGATTTTAGCTTCGCTGAGTTGTCGGAACCGCCACCTGCTTTCATGGCAGTCAGCCACACCAATCCCCGTGCAATGGCATTCACCACCACAGTAATGAGGAAAAGTGTTAGTGCCAACTGCGTAAGCGCCGAGGCGTGCAGGTTCGAATTAGGGCTTGGGTACTGGTCCATGAGCAGGGATGTCATGGTGTATCCTGATCGAAAGATGGAAAATGTCGCCAGGTTTTTGAGGTGGCCAATCGTTACCGAACCGCCAATAACCATGGTGACGGCCATGGTTTCGCCAAGCGCGCGCCCAAGGCCTAACATCACGGCTCCAATAATGCCGCTGCTCGCGTAGCGAAGGACGACTGTTCGAATTGCCTCCCATCGCGTTGCGCCTAAACCTAGTGCGGCTTCACGCTGGGCCACAGGTACGGTTTGAAGAACATCTCGAGATACTGCCGTTATAAATGGCAGAATCATGAGTGTTAATACCAGGCCCGCGGCGAAGAAATCTTGCCCCGTTCCTGTACCGATGGTTGTAGCAAAGCATGGAATGTGGCCGAAGTTATTTGTAAGCCACTGTTCTACTCCAACGAGAATCGGGCAGAGATAGCTAAGGCCCCAGTATCCGTAGACGATGGACGGCACCGCCGCAAGCATCTCTACAAAGAATGACAGCGGCGCACTAAGTTTGCGGGGCGCAATCTCTGCTAGAAAGATTGCGCTACCAACACCTAGCGGAACGGCGAGTGCGAGGGCAATGATGGATGTCAGTAACGTTCCATATACAAAGGGCAGCGCGCCAAAGATGTTGCCAACGTGCATCATCGCGGTGGGTGGGTTAGGCTTCCACTTTTCTCCTACGAAAAAGCCAAGCCCATTCGCGACAATACTTCGCTTAGAAGCAATAAATAACGCGATACCAATTGCAATAATGAGAACAGGGGCCGTTCCGGCAGCGATGAGTGTGCCGGAACGAAAAATCCTGTCTGTACGCAGAGACCGTGACGATCCACCGCGAGTTCGTTGTGAGTTAATGCCAGAACCGCTACTTGTGGTTGGCACCGCCATACAATCCTAGCCTCCGCTGGCCAACTGGGCGCCCGAAATGGTCTTGATTGCGGCGAGGTCCTCTTTAACCAGACCCGGTGGCAACGGTACATAGTTAAGAGTAGTGACCATTTGCTGCTGGGCCGGTTGTAAGCACCAGCTCCACAACTGTGTAGTGGGGCCAACGTGTGAGCCGCCATGCTGGTAAAGCAGAATGTATGTAAGACCGCTGATTGGGTAGCTGTTAACACCCGGCGCGTCTACAGTGGGAGTACGTACATCCTTGTCGAGTTGCGCAGTATACTGCTGCAAAGCATTTAGGGTGGTAGCAATGCTGGGTGAGACGAAGTTCCCTGCACTATTTTCCACGGAGCCGTAGGGAAGGTGATGCTGAATGGCATACGCAAGTTCAACATAACCAAATCCACCTTCCGTCTGCTGAACTTTCGTGACAACACCGGGGTTACCCGGGCCACCCTGGCCTACTGGCCAGTTAACGGATTTGCCGGCGCCAACAGTGCTCGCCCACCCGGAATCTGCCTTGGAAAGGAAACTTGTAAAGATGTAGGTGGTTCCAGATCCATCGCTTCGGTGAACGGGCTGAATTGGAATATCAGGCAGATTCTTAAAGAAGTTAACCGCTTCAATCTGAGGATCGTTCCACTTGGTAATTTTGCCGCTGTAAATCTCCGCAATGATGTGCGGAGTAAAACGCAGCCCACACCCAATGCCCTTAAGGTTGTAACTCATAACCACGGCGCCACCGGCGGTAGGAATATGAACTACGGGAAATGGCATTGTCTTTTCGTCATTGTCGCTTAGTGGAGCATCGGATGCACCAAAATCGACGGTTTTGTTTTTCAGCGCATTGATACCTGCACCGGAACCAATAGCCTGGTAGTCGACAGAGATACCCGTTTGTTGTTTGTACTTGGCAAACCATAACTTATAAAAAGGCTGTGCGAAGGTACTTCCAGCTCCGCTGAGTGAAATCGCATGTGCACCAACACCGCTCGATACAGCGACTGCGGCTGCAAAGGCGCCGATGGCTGCGCGAGAAAATCTCATCCTTACCTCCATTAGTTGACCAATTCGTCATTGGCACTTCCTCACAGATATACAGTATATCCCGTTCATATTAAGAAAATGTTAAGAAGGTGGCTTCCGCGCTGTCGCAATAAGGGAGTCTCTTAATATTTGGTTTTAACAATGGCAAGATTGACAATGTATGAAGGGCAGAGTATTATTTTCGCCATGCCAAATTCGTCACGTGCTACGAGGTCAACGGTACGAAGCGCGTTGCTTCCAACTGGAATGCCAACCTTTGTGCTCACTGCATTTCAGGGGCCAATTGATCTTCTTTTGCAGCTAATAAAGGCCAACGAAGTAGATATTGCGGATATTCCTATTGCCGAAATTACCACGCAATACCTTTCGTTGCTAGAGCAGATGGAGGCACTTGATCTTGCCGTGGCAGGCGAATACCTCGTGATGGCGGCTACGCTTATTGAGATCAAGTCCCGGATGCTCCTTCCGCCTACGATCTCCGAAGTTGAGGACGAGCCAGATGATCCAAGACTGGAGCTGGTTCAGCGGCTGCGCGAATACCAACAGTTCCACGAAGCGCTTGACCTGTTGCGCGAGCGCGAGGAGGCACAACGGGCCCTGTTTGTTCGTGAGCCACTCCTGAACTGTGTCATTCTACCGTGCGCTGTTCCGGCCCAACCGTTAAGTTCCACGCTTCTTTTGGGTGCTCTTAACCGTCTGCTGAGTGAAGTGGATATTGCTGACCAGCCTTTGACGACAGTGGTTCCAAGGCGGCGAGCAACTCTAAGATTGAAGATGGCTGAGGTGCTGCACCGAATTGAAGCATCGATGCACACAGGTGGGGCACGGTTTAGTGATCTGTTTGAACTTCCCTGCATGCGTTACGACATAGTGATCACGTTTCTAGCTATGCTTGAACTACTACGGCTGCAACGCATAGAAGTGCAGCAGGATTTGCTATTCGGCGACATTATCCTTCGACAACTTTAAGGGGAGAGAACACCTGAATCTTGACGATCTAACGTGCGCGCTTGAGTGCGTGCTCTTTGTGAGTGGTGACCCAATATCCCTACCGGAGCTGGCACGAATACTGCAGGCGGACGAGGTTGAGACGGAAGCGGCACTCCATTGCCTTATCGATCGGCAGAATTCGACTGGTCTACGTCTGCAGAACGTGGCAGGTGGCTGGCAGGTGACCACCGCGCCAGAGTATGCCGAGTTTGTAAGCCGCTTGCTTACACGGTCTGCCAGCAGATTGAGCCGTGCTGCGCTTGAGACGCTGGCGATCGTAGCATACAGGCAGCCGGTTACCGCGCCAGAAATTGAGGCAGTTCGCGGTGTGGCTGCGTCTGGAGTGCTAAAGACGCTGCTCGAGCGAGGGCTTATTGCGGAGTGTGGCAAGAAACTGGCGCCTGGTCGGCCAATGCAATACGAGACCACCGTCGATTTTCTAAAATATTTTGGGCTGACGGATCTTTCTCAGCTTCCGCCATTGGATCTTCACGAGACCGAGCAGGTGATTGTGGATGCCGAAGAGGTCGTTGATGGTGTGCAACACCGAGGAGCCAAACCGACAGAGTAGATAGGTTGCCTGCGGGTTGGTAGGTGAGTAGGTATAATATTGCCGTCGTTTTACTGTGCGACGAGCAGATTACAAGGAGTTGCTGCTTGGGGCGTTTTGCACAATTAGTAGGGAATGAAGCCGCACGCCGGGCCCTGCAGGACGCACTTTCAACCGACAGTTTACCTGGTGGCTACTTAATCACTGGTGCCCACGGAACAGGGCGCGCGGCGATAGCTTCAGCACTCGCAATAGCTTCAGCATGCACCAATCCTCTCCTGCAGCCCTTTGATTCCTGCGACCAATGCGATAGCTGCATACGGG
Source organism: bacterium (assembly GCA_021777995.1). Lineage (GTDB taxonomy): Bacteria > Armatimonadota > Chthonomonadetes > Chthonomonadales > Chthonomonadaceae > JAJZFK01. The sequence goes on along the minus strand of JAJYCW010000002.1, from coordinate 60,516 downwards.
CAACGAAGGGTACACAGCCAGAATTATGCCACATCTACCCTGCAGGGGAGTCCATACAGATTTGGCAGTTTTGGGATAGAGACAACCGTCCTAGAGGCGTTCTGTCGCACGGGCTGCAGTTTGCTCCCATGGTAGGCAGACGGCGGGTCTTCATTATTCACGACTGCGAAAAACTCACTGACTCTGCGGCTAATAGCCTTCTCAAGGTACTAGAAGAGCCACCACCATATGTCCTTTTCATCCTGATCGCGGTGCATGCCGCCAGGGTTCTACCTACAATCGCATCCCGTTGCCGGCAGATTAGAGTACTTCCCGTAGCATTGCCCATTCTCACTGCCCATCTAATCGATCAGTGCAAGATAGAGCCAGACCGCGCCGGCATGTTATCTGCTTATTGCGAGGGGCGAGTAGGTCAGGCATTAACAATCGCTCGTAATTCACAGGCCGGCCAGGAGATTGAAGCCGTACTTGCATTTTCGCAAACACTACCCTCCGCGAGGCGAGTAGAGGCACTAAGGTTAGCCGAGCAAATGCGGCGATTGGCAACAGGCTTACACGTTCTGGTAGGGGAAGAAGCTCCTGATGCGGCCGGTGAAGAGGGTTCAGAGGCGCCAAAAGAGCGAGCTGCACGCCGCCAGCAGGCCGCAGTACTTGAGCTCATGTCCGTGTTCTACAGGGATCTTTTGGCAATATCTGTAGCGAAGGATACGGCCCGTGTTGTTAATAGCGACAAGATTGAGGTGCTCACGGCCTTAGCGTTACGAGGTACTCCTGTTCGCTGGTCTGCATGTATTGACTGCATAATGACCGCAATGAGGCGGTTAGAGGCAAACGCGAGCGTACCGTTGCTAACAGATGTGCTTACCATGAAGTTACTAGACGAAGCGCTAACATGACGATTGCCATCCATACCGAGGGGTTGTATAAAACATATGGCTCGTTAAATGCTGTTTGCGGTTTGTCGATTACAGTGAAACAGGGAGAGGTTTTTGGCCTGCTGGGACCAAATGGTGCTGGTAAGTCGACGGTGGTTGATATTCTGCGCGGAGCGACCCTTCCCAGTGGTGGACAGGTTCACGTCTTTGGCGACGTACCGGGCGCGAAGTGCCTGCGCCGGTGCACCGGATTTCTCCCTGCGGAGATGCCCCGGAGCCGACTATCCACGGTTGCTAATTTCCTTGCCACGGCAGCGCGACGTTCAGGTATTCCCCGCACGGAGCTTTCAGATGCTGTGAAGGAGGCGCTTAGAACAGTCGGCCTGGTTGACAATGCAACAGATCGATTGGTTTCGTTGTCCTCCAGCATGGAGCAACGCCTTCGGGTGGCCGCGGCGCTTGTGCACCGACCTGACCTGGTGGTACTGGATGAACCAGCCAGCTTGCTTGATCTGGCTGGTCAACAGACCATACGTGAGATCATCCTGGGGCTTCAGTCACGCGGCACTGCGGTATTGCTTACGGCAAACCACGTTGGTGAGGTTGAAATGTGCAGTAATTCCATCGCTATTATGAAAAATGGCAAGGCAGGTTTTGTGGGAAATCCAGCAGAAATTTTCGCTTCTGCAACAGTGATTGACGTGGAAGTGGAAAAGTTGAACGACGCTGCTTTATCTGCTATCCGCACACTAGCTGCCAAGATGAAATTTCAGTCGGTGCCGATCCAACAGTTCTCGGTCTGGCTAAAAAGCGATCAGGATATTCCCGAGCTAGCTTCCGCAATTGTCACCAACGGGGTACGCCTGGGGCAACTCACACCCAGGCGAGAAACGGTTGATGAACGTTATCGCCAGGTGGTGGAGAGCCTATGACGGAATTGCCACAGCCCGAGCGGCATAATCCCTATTTCGCCTTACAATTCAAAGATTTCAGGCTCCTACTTGCGGGCAAGTTTTTTGCCAACCTGGGGGAACAGATGGTAGGGGTTGCGGTTGGATGGCAGATTTATGCGTTGACTCACTCTGCATTTGCACTGGGTATGGTTGGGTTGGTTGAGGTGCTGCCTGTCCTGTTGCTCTCGCTACCGGCCGGGCACCTGGTAGATCATGCCAACCGTAAGACCATTGTCCTGGTCACTAAGGCTCTTCTCGGCTTATGTTCGCTGAGCTTGGGCATAATTACTGTTAGACATCTACCACTGGTTTATTTCTACGCAGTATTGTTAGTAATGGGTTGCTGCTGGGCTTACTCTAATCCTGCTGGCGGCGTTCTCGTCACCCAAACGGTACCAGAAAACGCCTATAGTAATAGCGCGATGTGGAGCAGCAATTCCTGGCAGCTGGCATCGGCCATTGGACCTGCGCTCGGCGGATTTGGTGTAGCCCTATTTCACGGCCAGTCGCAAGTCGTTTATTTCTCCGACGCCATTATGTCGCTGTTTGTGTTGATGTTACTTTCGCAGATTACCGAGCGAAAAGATGCAGCCGCACACGAGTCTTACGACCTGAAATCACTTTTGGCGGGGGTTCAATTTCTGCGGGATACGCCCATTCTGCTCTCTGCTATAACACTGGACATGTTCGCGGTGCTTCTAGGCGGTGCAACTGCGCTTCTTCCGGTCTATGCGGCATCCATCCTCCATGTTGGGCCAACGGGGTTAGGCTGGCTTAGAGCCATGCCTTCGATTGGGGCGTCTCTCATGGCAATTATCATCGCTCACCTCCCACCATTCAGGAGGGCGGGGCGTACCTTGTTAATTGCTGTAGCTGGTTTTGGATTGTGCACTATCGTATTCGGTGTCAGCAAGTCATACCCACTATCGCTTGCAATGCTTTTGTTGCTGGGTGCGCTGGACAACGTGAGTGTGGTCATTCGGAGTTCCCTTCTTCTTCTGCGAGCGCCCGACGCCATGCGAGGACGCGTTTCAGCGGTAAATAGTATTTTTGTCGGTACCTCCAATGAAATGGGAGCATTTGAGTCCGGGACTGCTGCCAAGCTGCTTGGGCCGGTGCTATCTGTGGTAGTGGGTGGTATCGGCACCATTGTGGTAGTCGTGCTGTGTGCCTTGCGGTTTCCGGAGCTTGTGCGGCTTACCACGCTGGAGGAGGAAGCCGAGGCGTTTAGTTAGGCGTTCACGCCTAGCGCTGTATGAACTACCAAGCGACTAGAGGACGTTATAACCCTGCGTCGTGGCATGGTCTCTACTAGACGCTACGATACTAATGGCATGATAACGTTATGCCGCGGCCGCTGTCGGAGCGAGATCCTCTGTCGTTACTTTTATACAAATTGGTTCCCGAATACCGCGAGTTTCCACCAGTGCATTCAATCTGTTTAGATTTGCCTCAGTAATAATGTGACCAGGATCTAGTAGCAACGACCCATCCATTGCCATCATTGGTTCTACCAGTTCATCACCCACTAGTAGTTCGGAAACTGATACCATGATGCTCATATTAAGTTGCAGCTCCTCTTCTTTTGTGGCCGTTTCCGTTAGATCTAGTCGAGGTACCCGAACCGCTGGTTCTGACTTGATTTCCGAGTAACTTACGATATGCGGTGCATAGTGTGCTGCTAGTTCCTCTAAAATCCGCGCGTCATATACTCCGACGGTATTCATCAGCATTCGCAACGCGAGCGACCTTGGTTTGCCAATTGCCTCCAGTGTATGAAGGTCATATAGGATTCGCAGGAGACGGGAGGACTGGGGTATCTCACCCCCCGGTAGCTCGTGAGACCTACCAATTGGCAGTGCCACTCCCGTGATAATATCCGAAACAACAGCAAGTCTGGGGATTTTGCGCAATAGCGCAGCGGATTTTTCTGCAATGGCTGCTGACGTAACGGGCTCTGGTCGGCTGGTGGTGTTGAGTAGCATACCAAGTGGAAGCAGTAGGGCTGCCATGGTCGCGGTCCACGAATAGTCATAGTTGAGTGCATGACAGACTTCGTTAAGTTCCTCACGGACGCGCTGGGCAAGTTGAAATTCCCGAGGATGCGCTGCTGTTATAATTTCGACCAGGACGGTGACACTACCTACCAGGGTCTTTTCTAGCAGTTCCTTCTCCGCCATCTGCACTCTGTAGGTACTCAGCGCGTTGTTAATCTCAGCTTCTAGCAAGGCTGAATCGTAGGGTTTTTTAAGAAATCGGTAAACCTGTGCCTGATTAATGGCTCGTGTCGCGGTATCCTGATCGAGACTGCCTGTAAGCATGAGGCGAATGCTATGGGGTGCGAGTTCCATTGTTTTGGTAAGGAATTGCAATCCGTTGCATACCGGCATCTGCATGTCGCAGATAATGACAGCATATGGCCCGGAATTCTTGAGTAACGCAAACCCTTCTGCTGCGCTGCCAGCGGTATCAATTGCAAATTTGTTATGCAGTTGGCGCCGCATTGCGCTAAGAAGGTTAGTGTCGTCGTCAACGAGCAGAACCTTATCGGTTGCATTATTGGTCATGCCTGTAACTCCCTTTTTGTTTCATGCTGCCATTGTTCAAGCCGATGAGCACATCCGATATGCTGAAGGTATTCCAGGTCGATAAACCCCGTTGATGAGCCCTGATGGCCTCCGCCTGCGCATCTCACTGTAGAGTCCGCCACGTGAATAGCTGCTGCTACAGAAAACTCCTTGCATTGGAGATCACGTGGTCTATGGTGAAATGTAGCCGCATCCACGGCAGATTGTGAGATACCCATCAGGCTTAACATATATCTACCTGCGTCGCCGTGGTCGAAGCCAAAGATCCGCCGCTCCAGGTGCTCAATGTCATCCGGATGGCTAGCGCACTCAGCTACAACCCCTTCATATTCAGTCGGCATGCCCGCCATCATCGCCAATCGGCCAGCATCATGTAAGATTCCCGCGGTGAATGCAGCTCCCACTTCCGCTTCACTGCGACGCTCCAACCGTGCAATGCGTGCTGCTGCGCGCGCTACGAGGTAACTATGCTCTCCAACATTTCTGGCAAAATCCTGCATCGCTGCAGAGCAAGACGCTTCTTCACGTTGGCGCTGCTGTACAATCTCGTTAACCTGTGAAACTCCATCCGCGCCTAGCAGCAACACTGCGCTGTTTAGGTCTGCAACTGTACCAGGAGCGCTAAAGAATGAGGAGTTTGCAAGGTGCAACAATCGGATAGATAAAGCAACATCCTGGGAGACAGTATGTGTGAGCTCTGCAAGTGTGTGCGCCTGCGCCTGGCAAATCGACTTAATTTGGTGACCAATATCCTGGCGATAGGGGAGATTTCTTATGCCCGTGAGTTTTGCACGTAACTTTGGCGACTCGCTAAACAGCGTGTCAAACGCCTCATTAAGTATTTGAACAATGCTTGCTGCCTCACAAGGTTTGGCGTGATACCTGTGCGTACACTCTAGAGAACGCAGAATGGCTTGTTTCTCCGACTGTCCCGATAGAATCACGCGAAGTGTTCCCGGGAATCTGTCACATATTATTTGCAATAGTTCCGCACCGCTCATGCAAGGCATTCGCATGTCCGTAACCACTGCATCGTAGGGACTCTGTTCAAAAAGGTTGACTGCTTTTTCACCTGAGTCTACAAAATCCATCTGCCATTCTCGCTGCATGTAGCGCATCATACGAGACAATCCCTGCAGAACCCGGGTTTCGTCGTCTACAAATAGAATTCGCCTCAATGGCTACTCTCCTTCAAGGTGTCACCAAGGGGTAGTTCTATGATGAAGGTAGTACCTAAACCGAGTTCGGTTTCAAACCAGATATCGCCTCCGTGGCGCACCTTTACGATGTTATGAGCGATAGACAATCCCTGACCGGTACCGCGTCCCACCTCTTTCGTGGTGAAAAATGGGTCGAATACATGTGAACGAGCGCCGATCGGAATTCCGGTCCCTGTATCTTGAATCTTTATGAGTACCGACACGTCGGTCTGCTCAGTGCTAACCCGAATGGTTCCCTTTTCGCGCATTGAAGTCTTGTTTGCATCTGCAATAGCGTGCGCGGCATTCACAATAACGTTGAGAAAGACCTGGTTAAGGTCACCGGGATAACACAAAACGTCGGGAAGATTCTGGTCGAAGCAGGCTTGCATTTCCGCAACATATTTCCACTCATTCCGGGTAACCGTAATGGTGCTATCTAGCAGCCTGTTGATATCGGAGCACACTTTCTGGTCCGAACCTGGATGCGAGAAATCCTTCATAGCACGCACGATGCGATTAACGTGAGCTATACCTTCAAGCGTCTGCTCCACGGCGAGTGGCAGCTCTTCAAGCAGGTAATCTACATCCGCTGTGCGCATCGCCTCGAAGAGATCTTCGAGCGTAACGCTCGGCTGGCCATTTTCGCGACCCTGAGCTGTGAACTCGCGTATCATCCCCACAATGCCACATATCTCTTTAAGGCCCTGTTGAACGAATCGCACGTTGTCGCCGATGTACTGCGATGGTGTGTTGATTTCGTGCGCGATTCCCGCAGCTAGCTGTCCAATACCTTCGAGTTTTTGGGCGTGTGCCAGTTGTCCTTCAAGTGCACGGCGCTGGGTTATGTCCGCGCCAACGAGAAGAGCGCCCCATTTATCTGAGGTTGCGAGAGGCATTGGTGCGCAGGTAATCCCCAAAATACCGTCTGAACCGTTTACCCGGCGAAATCGGCAGTCATCCAGTCGAACGGTTTGGGCATTGGCGATGCATCGACGGACCGCCGAGGCAAGCTCTGCCCAATTAACGGTGATTGCAACGTCCGTCAGCTTTCGGCCAACAGCTTCTGCCGCAGTTACTCCAAAAACCTGCTCGCTTCCTCCAGTCCACTCTGTTACGATCAGGTCGTTGTCGACTATTATAAGCACTGATGGAAGGGTGCTTAAAATGAGGTTTTTGTTTCGGTTCTCCAGGTGTAGTGCCGCATTCAACTCATTAGCAATTTCAATTGCGATGCCGGTCTGTATATTCGCTTCATTTAGTTCGTCTCTGGCCCTAAGTGCCTCCTGTTTTGTGAGCTCTACTTGCATCTCATACCGTTTTTGAGATGAGATATTGGTGCAAGTTAACACGGCGCCACGGCCAGGCTCATACAGCTTAGCCGCTTCCATCAGGAACCATTCTGTACCAGCGCCTTCTCCAACGCGATATTCCATGCAAAATTGCTGCGTTCGGCCCGCAAACATGTCCGATAAACCCTCGTAAGCACGTCTGGCATGATCATTCCCTTCGAGCGATTTCCGCCAGAAGTGGTCCACGCAAGAGACGCCAAGTGTGAAGGGAGTAAATTCGTTGCTGAATAGTGCTGTTGTCTCCCACAACCGGTTCACCTTAAGCAGACAACCTGATGGATCCAACACCGCAACCTGAACAGGCAGCGAGTTGAACGTCAGCTCAGTAAACAGGTCTTGCAGCATTTTAGTAAGGCTCCTTGAGCTCGCAATAGTTGCTGCTCACGCTGGGTTCAGATGGTTTGCTCTTCTGGTTTAGTCTTCGAACCAAATGAGTCAAAGCAGATCCATTGGAAGCAACTGTTACGAATGTTGCAAATTACGGACGACTAAAGGATTAATCCACAGTTTTATCATTTGAAAACAAATTAAAAAATAAATTTCTTTGTTTCGTGGTGTCGACTGAGATTTCTGGCAGGTTCATAGGGGGGTAATCATGACCGTCAAAACCCTGCAATTCAAACGTTATCTGGAGGTTAATATCAATCAAGTGTGTGCACGGCGTATAACTTTGCACGGGGAGCCGAGCAGCTAAATTAATAAAGATGCGTTATTTTGGACTTTAGAATCTTGCTCGTTCCTAGCCTGTTCGCACACATGAAATGCTCTGGTAGAGGTAGCCGAACCGAGTAGTGATATTTGGGCCTACAAGGTGCACGGTAACCTTACCCATACACGGATGGCTTGTAGGGCCGATATATCTGAACCACCAACTATGACGATCACACTACAGGGATTTTTGTTACAGTTCAGTTGCTAGTCGTCCTATCGATTCGTTCCCTTTTGTGGTGAAGCCGCGACGTAAAGCGAGAGGTGCCCGCTTTGCCTCGCGGTAGCTCGTTTATCAGTTTCGCTTTGGTCAGATTATTTCCCCGATTTGCGATTCCACTGTGCCTTGAAATCTGCTTTTCTACCCGCAGCCTTACTATGAGCCGTGTTGCTATAACTCGTTAGTGAGGCTAGAGAATGCCACGCTACAATTACAACGAACAGCCCGACTGCAACGCTCGCCGCTATGAGCCATGCTGGCTTAATGTTTGTCTTCAAACTAAGTCTCCCAAATACCAGTTGTTTTGGCGGATCTGCAGATAACTGCAAGATTATCACAGAGTATAACAAAGGGCTGTTATGGTTCTGTTAAGACGTTAATAAGATTTTGTTATGGTGCAAACAGAACGAGCACCCGCTTGCTGGAAAAGAGCGAGTACTCGTTCGGAGTAGATTTCAGAAATGCGCAAATTACCTACGGTGGCCTCTGCTGCGGCTGTTACCGCCACCGCCTTTCTGCGGTGCCGACCTTACCGGCGGGTTGTACCTTGGTGCAGGTGGGTTGTACCTAGGCGGCGGGTTGTACCTCGGCGGTGGGTTGTACCTTGGTGCAGGTGGGTTGTACCTCGGCGGCGGGTTGTACCTTGGTGCGGGTGGGTTGTACCTTGGTGCAGGTGGGTTGTACCTTGGTGCAGGTGGGTTGTACCTTGGTGCAGGTGGGTTGTACCTAGGTGCCGGTGGGTTGTACCTAGGTGCCGGTGGGTTGTACCTAGGTGCCGGTGGGTTGTACCTAGGTGCCGGTGGGTTGTACCTAGGTGCTGACCTCACTGGTGGATTGTACCGTGGTGTAATATTATGAGCATTTGCGCCACGAGATCGATTGCCAAAAATTGGCTGCCAGAAGGGTGATCGACTGTGCTGAATGGTTGGCCCGGCTTGCCGTGGCGCGGGGCTGAAGAGCCGATTGAACGAAGAACGGCTGCTCTGACCATGCACAGGTATGTTCAGTTGTTGACGGGCGCGCATGACATAGGCGGGTACATTCGAACTGAATGGGGCATTTCTTGCGTTGTTTATAAACCGATTAGGTAGGTGCCCGCCAGCGAATGCAGACCCTCGCGGGGGAATCCCACGGAATACTGGAGGTTGTACTCGAGCAGGTGCATTGAAGTGACCTCCGTTCATCGGTATTGCAGGTCTGGGTGCCACGGTTGCAGGCCCAAACACGTGGATGACGCCACGTGACGAAGTTCCTGTACTCACGCCAGTTGCAAACACGTTTGCACGGGTGCGTGAGAGCGGCTGATAGCTTTGTGCTGACCCGAACTGTGCCGACCTAACAACCATTCCACCAGACCGAAGGGCATTTACAGGAATAAAGCGGACGTTTCGACCCGTTGCTGCAGCATAGCCTTCTGCGGACGCATTGAACCTGTCGAATGCGGTTGGATGACCTGTGAAACTGTTGCCCCCGCCGCCAAAGTTGTTGTAAGTGGTGTTATTGACGTAAGTGACATTATTCACGTAGTTGTTGGAGAAGGGAACGGCATCGCAGCTATCACGATTAACGGGCAAATAGGCAGCAACCTGGCTAATTGAAAACCAGTTAGACCCAATGCCAAACCCAAAGCTAGTGCGTGTGTAGTGAACTTCGCGTGGTGCCAAGGCAGCCCATGCCACATCGCCGTCATATGTGCTGAAGTTGACTACGGCAGGACACCAGGGTTGATAGGAAGGTCCCGGCACCCATGCCCAGCCAGACGATAGATCGGTCCACGTACCGTAGTGGTACGGTGCCCAACCCCAGGGCGCGTTGTCTACCCATGTCCAGCCAAATGGATTTACATAAACCCACCGTCCATCGGAGTAGGGACGCCAATCTGGTTGCGAAACTTCTGGCTGCCACACCCAGCCATAGCTTGGAGTATCGACCCAGTTGCCATATTGGCTCAGATTCCCAGCCGCTACCGCGATGTTTGCCGGAAGGTGGTCACTGCCGGAATAGGTTGGTGAACCATACATATTGGCATCAAGCCTGTCATTCCACCGATCCCAGCTGTCCTCTTGCGGCATGGCCTGAGGATCAAATGGAGAGGATCCGTCATTTAGGCCCATGTATTGGCCATTTTGCATCGTGATGGTGCCCTGTTCACCCTGCACTTGAGCACTACCTGCCTGCACAGCTACTTCCACACCATCCCCTACGCCAATACGAACCCGTGTTTGACCGTTAGCTGTCACCGATACAATAGGGGTATCGATTTGATAAATGGAGTTGCTGTGCAACAACCGAAGCGTTGCAAGACCATTTCGAAGCGTAATTCGCGTATACTCACCCTGCGAGTCACTGTACATCGTCTTTAGCGTGACCAGACCACCATTTCCTATACGAAGCTCTGTTCCATCGTCAAACTGAAGATCAGCACGGCCGCCGTCGGTCACCCAAATCTGTGCTCCCTGGCGGAGTGGCAGGTTAACGGTAGCCTGAGACCAGCTACCGCCAGCTAATGGCCTCCACGTAACGTTGCCCTCGGCCCGAACGAATCGTGCCATCCTTACTGGGCCGCTGCTCACTGCGTTCTGGGTAGACACGTCCAGAGGCTGGGACGGATCCGAGGGCGGAAGCTGGTTTCCGCTCTGATTTACGCGGTAGTTCGAGCCAATTGAATTACTATTCCACCATGAATTATTGCTGTCCTGTGCGCTGGCGGCATTTGCGGCAAGAGTTACTGCAGCGCCTGCAACAGCTGCCCACATGCACCTGTATCTAATCTGCTTTGCTGGTTTCATTTTAGTAGCTCCTACGCGGTACACACTGACGATTCTCTGATCAAAGCGTGAACAATCTGATAATTGCGGTGCCGCGTTATGGTACCAACAACGAGTCTGAAATTAAAGTGTGACCACGCAGCAATACCAAACTATACCGTTGTGCGAATAATAAGTGAATTCTAAACATTTAAAGCCGCAACCCTGTACAGTCGATTGATTTAACTGTAAATCGTAGTTGGCAATCGCAACGATCTAACTGTGCGCAGTGAAATTAACTCATTATCTAAGTTGCTATACCCTGCAGAAGTGACAGGGTTGTGGCAACACTAGTGGTTGTGAAAGACGAAATTTTTTGGTGTTATAAACATTGTAGTGCGAGAAGGTTTCTAGCCCTCGCAACAATGCTGCTCTTATTCAGTGGAGTTCCTGCCACGGCTTTTGAGGGCAGCCGCTCGGTGGCGCGAATACTCGTGATTGTGTCGAGTAACAGCACATTCTACCAGCCGGCTGTGCAGGGCTTTCGCGATGGGCTAAATCGTCGTGAAGTCGCAAACGATATGAAGCTTTCATATGACGTCCTGACTCTCGATGGATCGGTAAAGTCTGACACTACTGCTATTGAACGGCACCTTCGTGAAAACCCGAACCTGGTCTGTACCATAGGCTCAGATGCGGTTTTGGACCTTGTCTCACTTCATTCTAAAATACCGGCAGTCTTCTGCATGATTCTAAACCCGGTATCGTTGGGCGCAGCCAGCAGCATTCAGAAACCTGGTGGTGAGTTTACCGGTACAACTCTGCTGGTTGATCCTGGCAAGCAGCTCGAGACTCTTCAAATTGCAGACCCTGCGGTTAAGCGGGTGGGAGTGCTTTACACTGTCGGTGATCCCACCTCGTCGGCTTTTCTTTCGTTGGCCTCAACAGAGGCCAATGCGCTGCAGATATCCCTCGTTGCCAAAGGTATAAGCTCCGACCGGGACATCGAAAGTGCTCTAAACTCATTGGCGGGCAAGGTGGACGCGATGTGGATCATTGCCGACCCGATGTCCACTGATTCCGCTGCACTTGGTGCAACTACTCGGTTCACGCATGCTCAAAATATTCCAATGCTTGGCCTGTCTCCCGTAACCGTTGCGCAGGGTGCTCTCGTAGCGCTTTCCCCTAACTATAAGGACCTGGGTGATGTAACGGCGGAGATGGCTGCGACAATACTAAGCGGTGTGTCTACACCTGCGGACATGCAGGTGAGGGGGCCACGCGCCACTGTTTTAACCATTAACATTGCTACTGCTGCCAATCTTAAACTGAAATTACCCGAGGACCTACTGCACCTTGCAGACCAGGTCATTCAGCGTCCGTAAGTACGGTCGCTATTGGGGGGAGTTCGTTTTGACCAATTACATCAAAAACGGAAACAGGATGGCCAGTAGGCTGTTTCGCAATTTTGTTACGTTGACTGCCGTGGGTGTGCTCGTCACCATTTTGGCAATGGCGCGTTTGAGCCGTGACCAGATTGGCTGGACGGTGGACCGTATGAGATCCACTAACCAGTCCATTGTGAACGATGCTTCAAGGCGCTTTAAGTCGTTGGGCGGGGCGGCAGTGAAGTCTAGTGCTGAGCGCGCACGGCAGACATCGCTTGCCAGCGTAAACAGTATGACAAGTGCTCTCTCTACCATTCAGGGTCGCAATTTTAACCATGCTGCAACAGAATTTTCCACATTGAGTTCTCAGGCGCTTAATCGCGGCTTGGACAATTCAATAGCCATGCAAAATGATGTGCTTAAAACATCACAGGTGCAGCAGGGGCTCCTTCTCGCGCGTTTTGCCTATGATATGCAGCACCGAGCAGGAACAATAACACAGGCTGCAATGTTGGCACTGAACCGCGAGGTGGTTAGAGGCCGCGCCCTTGCTCTTGCGGATCGGCTGGAGGAGAGGATTAACTCCGCACCGGTCTTTCTTAAACTAACCGCTCAGATGGTGGACATGGGCACGGGAGATGCTACCGACCGCAAAGTAAAACTGGATGCACTTGTGCGAAGGGTACCAGAATTCCGCACCGTAGCCGTTCTAAATGCGCGGGGCCAGGAGGTCACCAAGTGCTCCGCAAATCAACTAGTTCTACCGAGTGAACTGGTTAACCGATCAAGTGAACGATGGTTTAGGCGCGCCTTATCCGGAGCGACGTTCGTGGGCTTGGCCCGACACAAGGAGTCCGATGGCGGTCCGATGCTTCGACTAGCCGTACCCATTACCGAGTTCGCAGGTCATTCGGTGGGTGTGCTTGCTGCAACCTATTCGCTGGACGAGATCTGGAGTGAGATTGCCGAGGCGCGTATTGGCACGAGTGGATTTGCACTTGTTCAGGATGCTTCTGGCCACCGGCTAGTAGCGGGTAGGCAAGTACCCAGAGGTGCACTGACCGCATCCGTGGCTCTAAGGGCGCTAGGCTGGCGCGTTACAGCGGTAGTACCGCGCCAAGAGGCAATGCAGCCTATCGTTAGCCTGAACAACGCAATAGAGCGAACGGTCGCGAGCGCGCGTAGCGGCTTGACCACCATGGCTGCCTCGCAGGCGAATAAGGCATCGCATAAACTTCAAACCCAGCTTGCGGTGATCGAATCCCGCGCACGACATGCCATGAGCCAGAAGGTGAGTGGTGCCCTTATCGCTCTTCGAAACGGTGAGCGACGACAGATAGAGCACCAGAAGCAAGTGCTGCAAGGTGCATTGCAGACCGAAACGCGCCAATCAATTTCCGAAACGAATAACAAGATGAGCGCAGTAGCCGATACGGTGTCGCAAACGATGAGTACCCGTCTTAAGCCCGTAGCACGCACCGCTATTGCAATGGCAAACCGACGCATCTCTTTGACTGCCCTGCTAATTAGCCTGCTCGCTTGTGCCGCCACTGCATTCGCTGCGCATTACACCGCTCGGGCACTAGTGCGTCCAGTGCAGCAACTCTCATCCGCTGCTGCCGATATTGCCCATGGCCATCTCGATAGGCGGGTAGAGGAAGAGGGCCCGGTGGAGCTTGTGGAGATGGCTAGAGCCTTCAACACCATGAGCCAGTCGCTTCAGACTAGCCGTGAGGAGCTGCAAGAGACGGAGGGCCAACTGGTGCAATCTGCCAAACTTGCTTCCCTTGGGACACTCTCTGCGGGCGTTGCACACGAGCTTAACCAACCCCTTGCTATCATTCGTGGGATTGCGCAGCAGCTGGTACAGGATCCTGGTGTGGAAGGAGACCTTCGCGAGGACCTCAATCTTATCATTGGCCAAACCGGCAGAATGGTTAAGATTGTGCGTCACCTGCGAACATTCAGCCGCGCAGGAACAGATGAACATACAATGGTGAGCATTAACAACACCATAGAAGACTGCTTTATACTGGTGGGTGCGCAGCTCAAAGCACACAACATTGAGGTGAAGCTTCAGCTTTCGGAGGCAAATCCATGTGTGTCGGGGGACACCAATGAATTGGAGCAGGTGCTATTGAACCTGATAACTAACGCGCGCGATGCACTGGATGAGGTTGAGGGAGCGCTGATTACCATCACTAGCGAGGTATCAGACGGGCGCGTAAGGGTGGTGTTCGCGGACAACGGGCCAGGCATACCTGAGGAGGCTGCTGCCCGCATATTCGATCCATTTTTTACCACGAAGGCGCCAGGCAAAGGTACTGGCCTGGGCTTGTCCATAAGTCACAGTATCCTGAAAAAGCACAACGCCACCATTTCCGTCAAAAGTAACAACGGGGCACAATTTACACTCGATTTTCCTGAGTGGATCGATGGTGAGTTAACTAACAAAATTGCAGCTTAGATATCTTGTTTAAGATTATCTGGCCGATAATACAATGCTCAATCTCTGGGGCAGACCCTGTTGTCGCCGGGTACGGAAGTTGAGTAGTTTGCAAGAATCGAACCGTAGTGAAGGGCGACAAACCAATGGCTAAGATTTTACTAACCGACGACGAAGAGGGGCTGCGGCTCCTGCTGGGCCGCCAGTTGAAGCGAGGCGGACATGAGGTCGTGTTGGCGTGTGATGGCATGGAGGCAGCGGAACGTCTGGTAGATGAAGAGTTCGACCTTATTGTATCAGACATGAAGATGCCTCGACTGGACGGAATGGGACTGTTAGAAAGGGCTAAATCGATAGCCCCCAACACAGAGTTCATCATTCTTACCGGGCACGGAAACCTTGAAAATGCAGTGGAAGCATTCAAGACCGGAAATGTCTTCGATTACCTTCTAAAGCCCCTGGACGATATTACGGAACTTAACGCCGTAGTAGACCGGGCAATCGAACGCCGCCATCTCAAGACGGAGAACGGCAGGCTGATAGGCGAGTTGCAGGCACGCGTCTCAGAACTCGAGCACGCTCGTGCACGCCTGGCACACCTTGCCGAACGCGATGGCCTCACCGGCCTGCTGAACTACCGCACAATTCATCAGAAATTGACCGAAGCTCTTTCGCTTCGTGAGAGTGTAGCGATCTGCCTCATGGATATGGACAGTTTCAAAATGCTCAACGATACCTATGGGCATCCTGTAGGCGATGAGATACTTAAGCACGTTTCTGGTCTACTAACCAGAGTATGTGGTGGCTCTGTTATGGTCGGAAGGTGCGGCGGGGATGAGTTTCTGTTGGTTTACCCAGACGGATCTGGTGCGGATGTATGCCGCATAGCTGATCAGATTCGAGTCGCTTTAGTGGAACATCCGTTCGTTAATCCAGAAGGAACTGCGCTACCCATCAAGCTCTGCTTTGGCGTAGCAGACTCTCAAACCACTGGCCGATCCTCGGTATCACTCCTAGCAGCCGCAGATGCAGCGCTCTACGAAAGTAAACATCACGGTGGCGATAGAGTTACGCTTCATATGGTGGAATATGACGAGGATAAGAAGCCTACTCACAACGCTTATACCGTGCTGGATGGCCTGGTAACTGCTGTAGACCATAAGGACAAATATACGCGAGCACACTCTGAGCATATGACCGAGTTTGCCTTGCAGTTGGCACGCACCATGGGAATGTCGGACGCCACATTAGAGATTGTTCGCATAGCGGGCTTGTTGCACGATGTAGGCAAAATAGGCGTACCGGACTCTGTTCTTCGAAAGCCCGGCAAATTAACGAACGAAGAGTACGAGGTAATGAAGACACATGTTACGCTTTCTGCTGCGATAATTCATGGCCTTCCACACCTTTCAGATATTCTCGACGCCGTTGCACATCATCATGAACGGTGGGATGGCAAAGGGTACCCCTTTGGCAAGAAGGGCGAAGAGATTCCTCTGCTTGGCAGAATTATGGCCGTTGCAGACGCCTATTCTGCAATGACTCTTGATCGCCCGTACCGGGCCGGTTTGCCCATAGAGGCTGCGCTGCAGGAGATACTAAAAGGTGCCGGCACCCAGTTTGATCCGGAGTTGGCCCAAACCTTTGTCAGCGCGATGCGCGAGCAACTCGACCAACAGCAGGCAGGTACCAGGAAGGCTGCCTGATGAGGAGGACCTGGATGTACAAGCCAACATGGATGGCTATCCCTGCGGCGCTTTTGCTTACCGCGGGAAACATGGGTATGGCAGCGAGCCAGCCTGCCGCGCGTGACAATTCGGCCGACAATGAGATGTTATTTGCTGGCGGGCAGGTGGTAACTACCGCCTCGCGCACTGGCGAGAAGGTAGATGACGCGCCTGGTTCGGTTACGGTGATAACAGCTGAGCAGATAAGGCGTATGGGTGCCACAGATATTCTAGATGTGTTGCGATACGTGCCAGATCTCCAGGTAATGGAGGTGAACCGAAGTGTTGCAAACGTCTCGATACGTGGGTTTAATACTGAATATAACAACTCGTTACTCGTAATGATTGACGACCGACCAGTGTACAACGACCAATTTGGTGGTGTGTTCTGGAATATGCTGCCGGTTACCCTAGACCAGATAAAGCGAATCGAAATTGTTCGGGGACCGGGGTCGGCCCTTTACGGGGCAAACGCCTATCAAGGCGTAATCAACATTATTACCTACTCGCCACTGCAACAGGCAAAACGTGCTTCCGTCACGTTACGCTCTCTCGTGGGTACACATCGAACGGATGAGGTTGACCTGCTTCTGGCAGGTTCAAACCACCATGGAAGTGCCATAACTGCAGACGCAAGCTACTTTGGTACACAAGGGTACGGAAGCAGTGCTGGTACGCACGACCGCGTTCAGTTTCCCCAGATCAATCTAAACGCTGAAACGATCCCGGCCAAAGGATCGCGGTTGCGCATATCTGCAGGGCACACCGATGCCGTTACGGATTTTTATCAAGCCTTGTACATGAACGGAATTACCTATCACGAGAATTTCGCGGCGTTGTCATACTCCGAGAAATCAAAAGTCTCGCCCCTGGCGTTTCAGTTCAGCTACAACACAATACGGCAGAATAGCGCGTCCACTGGCTCTACAAAAATGGAGACGGTCGACGCCGATTTGCACCAGGAGCGGGAGATTACTCACCAGTCAAATCTGGTATACGGCATCGATGAGCACTATGTGCAGCAGCTGTCCACAATTACCGGTACTGCGACTAAATACGAGGGGTCAACTGGCATCTACCTGCAGGACGAGACCCATCTCAAACGTGGATACACTCTATTTGCGGGCATGCGGTTTGATAACAACTCGCTTTATGGCTCAGACTTTACGCCGCGTGTGAGCCTGATAAAACATCTTGCGCACCGTCAGACCCTGCGCATTAGCTACAGCTCAGCGTTTCAGGCGCCCACGTTTGTTAATTCATACCTCACAACGGAACTGCCATTCGCACCGGGTATCTCTATTCCAACAACCGGCACCAGCACTTTAAAGCCCCAAACTACCACTAGCACAGAGATTGCGTGGCGTCAACAGACATCCCACGGTTATTCTGGGGCGACCATTTTCTACAGTGAGATGAAAAACTACATCACAACAGTGCCACTTGGTCTCATGCCATCGCCGCCATATCCGCCGGGCGTTCCGTCGGCGTTCCGTTTTACAAACCTCGGCACCACAGGAGTATTCGGGGTGGAACTGGAGGGTGCAACCCGGCTGAAAAAGAGCGTGCAGCTGACCTACAACTACACCTACCTTATGCCCTCTGAAAGCAACTCCTTCCAACTTGGAACAATGACGCCCATGCATGCCATTAACGCCGGACTGGATGACGAACTCTCTCCACGTTGCAATCTGTTTATAGGCGCTCACTTCGTGGGAGCTCAGAGCATCCTGGACGGAAGCAACCGCCGAGTTCCAGCCTATTTGCGCGCGGACGTGCGTTTGGGTTACCGCCTAACCACTGGGAAGCATCCATGGACGCTTTCGGCGATCATCTTGAATCTGTTTGGCGGTAATCACATTGAATATCCAAACGACATACCAACTGGACTGCCCAACCAAACAGACCGGCAACCTACCACATTCTATCTAAGCCTTACGGGTAGTTATTAGCGCTCGTTGGACTCGATTATGTTACTGGGATCGCGACGTCACCTGCCACAATTGTGAAGTGGCAGGTGAACACGCAACTGGCAATGCGCCATCCTAGAATTGCGGGTTACATCCCAGATTTGCAACGATTTATCTGCAAATTACAATACTTTGTCGTTGAATCCCTTCTGTTTGTGACAAAATAAGCAGATACCTGTTTGGGCTGTTACGTTGTTATGTACCAACTTGCAGGAGGATTAGTCGGTAACCTCCGCCCATTTACCCTATGGTACCAGGATGGTGGTTGACGGGCAGACGACCGCCATCACGGGGAGATTGCGCGTGCACGCTATTGCAAGCCTTGAAATAGAAATTTGGTGCCGCAAGCTTCCCGGCACAAGGTTTAACGAGCGTGTCAATGTTCGATTGGGCCTGCAATTAGGCGATGAAGTTGTCAACGATATTGCAGGCAATTCCTTAGGTGCCAAATTTACCGCAGTCGTTGACGTTTTTGAGTCGCACGGGGAACACCGTTTGGATTTTCGTGGCCCCGCTGTTCACGGCAAGCCTGGAGACCGGTTTATTTATCTTAGCTGGGGCGAACGTATGGGTAATGATTGGCAGATGTTTCGGCGGGCTAAACTAAAGGTCACGGCGCCATTGAACCTGCTCGCCCACCAAGCTATTGAGTCGCAACTGCCCGTGGTAGCAGAGATCGATATGACGGATGACCGGGGAGAACCTCTCTGCGGATCTATTAAGTCAAACGACGTTCGCTGGAGTGTGTGAATTCAAGTCCGCCCATCTCCATGCTGGTCTGTTTTTCGAGTACCAGGCCGTTCTCCTGTATTCTATCTCTATATTAGATTGCTATGATCGTTGAGTATTCGGCATTGCGCGCGCCACAAGAATCACAGATTTCGATATATCTATCCGGCCCATCGCAATCTGCGTCGCCCTGCCGGTGTACAAGCCCTCCGCAGTGGCACCGTAACGGGAAGATCATATCAAGTCTGTCACAATGCGGACAGTGATCGTCGCCCGGGCTGTGGTGTTCTAGTGGAGTACCCTTGAGTAGGTTTGTTGTAGATTCGCTGCTCATAATGACCTCCCACCGATGCTATTGGCAAACCAGACGGTGCGGCCGATGATCGAACAGCCCACTATTTCATTCTGCGCAGCACCAGCCTTGCAGACTATTCTACCCCCAAATCCGTTTAGCAGCCTCTGATATGCGCCCGGTTAACGGGCGCACGAAAATGGGGCGATATCCGCCTGCAAGAAGCCATTTTGCCAGCAACGCGTATTTCCTGTTGGGAAGCAAACTATCAGTGTGGGAAGCTGTGCCAACTTCGGTGCGTTTGCACTACTTTCTACCAGATTGGTACAGTGCCTGCAATGCCTGTGGCGCTCGGTTTCCGGCCATTTCGGTGGCCGTCTTCTGGTCGGCCGGGGATAAATTATTGAAATTGCCCTGACATTTTTGGGCAAGTGATGCCAGCGACTGCACGGGTAGTTGTGTAGGCGGCACCGATACTGCCTTGGTTCCGCTTGAGCTGCTGCACCCAGCTGTCATTACAACAAGCAGCAGTGAGCTAAGCGGTACAATGGATTTCAATTGCCTCTTCATATAACGAGCACTCCTTGATGCGCCAAATAAGAAGCCGATGCCCCGTGTTAGATGACAACGGGGCCTCGGCATTATTCTGAAGTTTAGTACGGGCAGAAGGTGAGTTCAAAGCCAGTGCCGCTAAGCTTGTCTGGTGAAACGCACTGTTCCGAGTCCCAGAAATCGCCAACCGATACAGCGCCGCCGCGACCCGCATTTTCCGGGCTGCAGGCTACAAACTTCGCATGTCCGTCCGCAGCGACAAAGTTCGCGTGCCCAACCGCCGTCTGATTAGCGTTCACAGTGAAATTGCCGTGTCGGTCTATCGCGACCGGCGACTGCCAGTAGAAATTCCCGCCTGTGCCGGCAATAGACTGATTCTCTGTGGGATTGGTTAACATCGCAGCACCCGTGCGCCAGAATGTGCCGTTGCGCGTAATGGGCTCGGGAAAAGCTCCACCCGGAAGGCTTCCTCCACTGAGCATTGTGCCTGGAGTTTCGTACAGTAGCACAGTGCTGGCTGGGGCTGTTAGGCCCGCCATGGTCATGGTACCAGTATTAGTCATGCCGCCAGGAATGGTCTGCCACAACCAGAATGGGTTGGTTGCATCAATAAGTGCATTTGCGGCATACGAGTCCTGATACCACCCTGTTTGCGTCGCGGTGTGCGGGTCATCGGGGCACTTGAAAACTGCCGTGTCCTTAACATACGGATAGAGGCGGCCGGCCCAACCATCTCCGCCAGAACCTGCGCCACCCGCCGCAAAGATGTATGTTTCGTCATAGTCCTGCACATACATCATGTAAGAGAGCCCTAGCTGCTTGCAATTGGAAAGGCAGCTAATCTGCCTGGCCTTTTCACGGGCTTGCGCGAAGACAGGAAATAGAATTGCGGCTAAAATTGCAATAATTGCGATGACTACCAGAAGCTCAATGAGCGTAAACGCTCTGAAATCGGTACGCTTCAATGTCAAGTTCCTTTCGTAGTGTCAGATAGACCTGGTGGTTGCGAAGGATCTATCGTGTTAATTGGTACATTTAATTTACCGTTGTTGAAAGACCATGTTTCAAGGCTTTCGTGGTGGGTTACGGGGTAGATTACAGCCCTTATCGCACAAGATTAGGGACTGGCCCGCTAGTTGCTCCTTCCAATAACTGTATTGGGACGACACGTGATGGAAACGACGTGCCTGGCGATCCAATCTTATCTAGCAGCAGGTTAACTGCCTCCCTTCCCACACTGTGCATACCGTTACAGAGTGTGGTTATCGGAATGCAGAAGCGGTGATCCAACTGGTGATGAAACATAACCAGTGAGAGATCCTGCGGCAGCCGGATCTGCATCTGATTTACAGCATGCAGGACTGCCATCGCCTCGGCAAGCTCGTAGGCAACAATTGCTGTTGGCCGTGGTGCGGCAGCCTCGAGGTACGAGCGCACAATCTGCACTCGGGCATCCTTTAACACCTGCTCGTCGGTTTCAGGATGTGGTGGAAGCAGAAATACTGTAGAGGGCAATCCCGCTTCCTCCATAGCAGCGCGGTAACCCTCCTGGCGGTCCACATGGCTGTAATGGTATTCGACCGAAGCAGAAGAGCCAACGTAGAGAATGTGCTTATGACCAAGCTCAACAAGATACTGTGCCGCTAATTTGCCGCCATTAAAATCGTCAGGAAAGACCGTATCGAATGGACGGTTAACATTCAGGAAGATCACCGGGGTGTTCAGGGTCGTCACAGCCTCAGTGAACGAGGGAGGAATACCCACAATGCGATTAATGATTAGGCCGTCGGCTGTGTGTTCACGCAATACCTTGGGAAGATATGCTCGGTCGTCAAGTACGGCATCTGGTACCTCGGCGAGTGTGAGGTACATGTTGTTCTCCCCTAACGCTTCGGTGAGCCCAAGCAACAATCGTTCCGGCAGGTAGGCCCCTTTCAGTGACTGTATTAGTGCTACGTTTCCTGTTCGGCCGGTATGAAGCGCTCGCGCTGAAGCGTTTGGGCGGTAGCCAAGCACCCGGGCAGCCTCCAAAACGCGCTCCTGAGTGTCCTGACGAATTCGCTGTTCTGCGCCGCGTCCGTTCAGCACATGAGTCACGGTTGCACGTGACAGTCCTGTGTAGGCGGCAATAGTTGCTGCCGTAACCCGAGCAGTCTTTTGGACGATGCCATCGGTCATTGAGTGGATCATTCCTGTGGGCCTTGTTAGACCTCATGATATGGCTAATTCGATCGCGATGAACCACATTCGCGTTGGCTATCACGTGATAGTAGTATACGTCCAATTTAGAACCTTGTCAATAATAACTGCAAAAATTAATAGTTATAATTCAATATGTGGTAAGTTGGTGATTTCATGTAGCACATCGAGCGCAATTCTAACTCATGATGTTGGCAATCTGTAGTGGTACCGATGCAAATTTCCGCGGATAAGTTACTGTTGGCCTGTATCTCTGTATTTAGCCTTATTTGGAGCACCACATTCGGTGGATAGGCAGGAAATACCAGATGAAAAACTTAACTACTTCACCATGAAGCGCTCCATTGCGGTAACACTTGTGGTTTGTGCATGCTTGTTGCATGTTCCAACCTTGAGCCTTGCTCAGGCCGCTGCCGGCCGGCTGCCCAACGGCCTACAGGTTTACTACGTATCGCGGCCCGGTACCGCTCTCTGCACCATAGACCTTTGGGTTCGTGCCGGTTCGGTTTATGAACGTCCCGGTGAATATGGTTGTGCCCACTTCCTGGAGCATACACTATTCGACGGCAGCGGAAAGTATCCCGATGGAGCGGCAGACATCGCAGTGGAATCACTTGGCGGCATCATGAATGCAGCCACCGGCCCGGACTATGCGCATTTTTACACAACCGTTCAAGCGCAACACACCGCTGCAGCACTTGGAGTGATGGCCAACATGCTGCAACAGGCACTCATTCCCCAAGCGGGTGTTGAGCGCGAGCGAAAGGTTATTCTCGACGAATTAGCGCTCCGGTCAGGCGATGCTGACGAGCGAGTTGTTGATGCTGTATATGCGTCTGCATTTCCAGAATCGGCTTACGGAAGGTCACCTGGTGGAACCTCGACAGCGATCCTTGCACGTACCCGTGACGAAATCAGCGCCTTTTACCACCGCCGATATCAGCCGCGTTTTACCAACCTCGTACTCACGGGCGACATAACGCGTGGTGAGGCGCTTGCTATGGCATCAATGGCGTTTGGTTCGTGGCGAAATGAACCTTCATCGGAAGGCACCCCACGGAACCAGCTCCACGTGCCACAGCCTTCGCTGGATGAATTTGCAAACAGTGTCACGGTTTCACCCCTCTCCAAAGGTGCGGTAGCAGTAGCCTTCCGTGCTCCTAGGGCAAGCCACGCAAAGCGGGCCGCAGCCATGCAGCTTATGCGGGAAATTCTGAATCACGACCCCAATTTTGGTCTGGACGTAAATGCACGCCTGCGGTCACACAATGCCGTTGCTGCTTACCTGCCGCGGCTTAACCCTTCCCTGTTTGTTGTGGTTGCCACCCTTAAGCCTGGTGATAGTGCCACCACGGCGGACGCCATTGTTAAGGATATTGAGCAATCTGTCGTCCAGCTAAACAGCGCTGTGTTACATCCATCTGTGGCGGCCTACGCTGCTGAGGAACTGTTGAGCGGAATCGACCTTGAAACCGAGACGCTGGAAGGTTTGGCCTATGGGGTAGGATATGCAGCGGTTGCCGATGGTGAGGGGCCGGTCACTCTGCGCAGCGCTATTCATGCCCTTCCGCTTGAAATGCTTAAACAGGTCATGGTGAGTTACCTGCAGAGTAGTTTCATAAAAGTGGTGCAATTGCCTAGAGGTACGGTTCAAAATTGAGGACGGTAATAACTGTCGTCACGATTCTATTGTTGGGCGCGACGGCAATAGCCTCTACGGGACAGCAATTGCAGGAAGTAACTTTAGCCAACGGCATGCATATCGTTATGCAGCCGCGGGCCGGTACTCAGAGGGTAGACGTAAGTCTCTTTATTCACACTGAGCCGCCTCAGGATCCAAAACAGAATGCGATTGCTGCCGTTGTTGCGCATGCGCTATTTTACGGCGGGCGCGACTGGATACCTGGGTATACTGCGCTGGTTGTGAACCAGGTGGGCGGTGCGCTTCAAACTCTGCATACCGCAAATTACACTGCACTCACCATTACTACGGTGCCCACGCGTCTAGGTGATGCTGTCAATCTATTAGAGGAGGCAGTCCGTCATGCTGACTTTACGGACTATGCATTACATCGCTCTATACGTGATATCCTAAAGGGTCGCAAGGAGAGCGCTCAGAGGCCGTTGAGTAAAGCCCTGAGCGAACTGGAGCAGGAGTTCGGTCCATTTCCACCTTCTACTACCGAGCAGCTAAACGACGTTAGTAGATTACAGGCTCAAAAGTACTACCAGTCAACGTATCTGCCCGATCGCTGTACGATCTCATTCGCAGGCGCCTTTGAACCGGCGGCGGCTGTGGTGGACGTTAAGGCGTACCTCGACGACTGGCAGCCGGCAAACAACAGCAATCTGCCCATGGTTAGCAATCCTCCGGACCGCGGGCTGCCCATCGAGCCTCTGCATTTAGCAATTAGCGGTCAAGCTGGCTACGCAATGGTAGCCTTTGAGGCGCCATCTGTGACGAGCCCTGATTACCCGGCGTTTACGGTGATGGAGACCATTCTTGGGGTAGGGCATGCGTCGCGCATGTTCCAGGACCTTCGCAATAAGCTTGCATTGGGCTATGACGTGGGGGTGGTGTGGCGCACTGACAAAGGAATGCCAGCCGTTGCCACGTTACAGTGGAACGGAAGCTTGCCCGCCGGGAACAGGCTCGCCAGGTTGGATGCAGAAGTAACCGGCCTCCTTAGCAACCCCCCTACCGGTGAGGAGATTGCGCGAGCAAAAGCCGTCGCTGAGACCAACTTTCTCATGGAGCACCAAAGGCTTCACAATCTTGCATTTTTTGGCGGCTGGTTCCCCTGCATGGGACTTGGAACTAACTTTGATACGAATTTTCCATCACTGTTGGCTTCAGTGACTAAAGACGACGTTTTGAGAGTAGCACAACACTATCTCTCTCACCGCCTCGGTCTGCTGGCAGTGCCACGGCATACAGGTTCACCACCTAATCCCTGATGGTTCGTACCTATGATGTACTAAGTGACTGACCTACAGGGGTGTGGTAGCGCGAGGTCGCGTTAGGGGCAGCCGACACGCCAACGTGAAGACTGTGACCTAGAAATGCCTTTGCCTTGCCACGAAAGTAGTCGTGGGTGAGAGTCGAACTCCGGCACGCTGTGTGCGAATTCGCACCGCTTTGGCGTACCGGGCATAATCTTCGTCGCCGCAGAGGACACCCTAGGGTCAGATAAGGCGCCAATCAGGGCTGTCAAAACGGTTGTCGTCATGTTCTTCCTCTTTGGTAACTGTGCCAAACCCGTTTAATCTACTCCCAACTAACGCAACGATTCCTGGTTAGCCCGCCAAAACCGATTTGTGGTGGGCATTCACCGTTCGTTGGAAGTGATAGGATGCGACTACGAGTCCCTGGGCCGAATAAATGTGGCAACCAGACCATTGGAGCCAGAGTGTCGAGGCGATCAGCCTGGTTGGTACGTTTCCGGCGCCGGTGTTCACTCTTGGTCAGCCACAGCGAAAAACGGATCTGTTTTTCAACGAGCAAACCCATACAGACACCGAATATGATCTGTAAAAGTCCAGTGTAGCTTTATTGCATACAATAACTTATCAGGTGCTACAGGCTGCGATAAAGATGCATAATATACTTTTTAGCTCGAGTTGACTTTTTATGTACATAGTAGTATAACTATAAATGAATATAGACTGTTACGAACTAAGATGTTTCAACAAGATATAAGTGAAAGAAGATATTACCATGGCACGCATGACACCCGTCAATTTGGAATCCGCCACTGGCAGCGCTAAGACAATGCTTGAGAACGTGCAGAAGCACCTGGGAGTGATCCCGAATATGATGACTCTTATGGCGCAATCGCCGTTGGTCCTTGAGTGTTACATGAACTTCAACGGTGCGCTATCCAAAGGATCCCTAAAGCCGACCGTTAGGGAACAGATTGCTCTTGCCGTCGCCGAGGCAAACGAGTGCGAATACTGTCTCGCAGCTCATACTGCGATTAGCAAGATGATGAAAATGGATGATGCAGTAATTCTGGCCGCTCGCAGAGGTGAGGCCTCAGATCCTAAGATAGCGCCTGTACTCAATTTCGCAAGGCTGGTGGTACAACATCGAGGGCGAGTAAGTGAGGCGGATATCGCCAAGTTGGTTGACGCAGGTTTTGATGAGGCGCAGATTGCGGAAATAATCGCTAATATCGCACTTGCGGTATTCACCAATTACTTCAATGTTGTAGCCCAGACGGATTGTGACTTCCCAGCGGCTCCATCGCTTGTTCAGTAACCATTTTTACAGTCTGTCCTGTCAAGAACGCGGTTTGCGTGACCTAACGAGGTCTTGCGAGCCGCGTTTTTGTCGTTATTGAAGTGGCGACAGGATAGGGGTAGAGTTGAGTGTGGCGTGAGGATGTTTAATTAGGAAGGGTTTGGTATCCACTTATTCGCGAATTTTCCTCGCAAATAGTAAATTGTGCTAGAATATCGTCTACGCAATCGTAGTACTGTTTGAGGAGAAAAAATGACTAGAGCCAAAACCACCGTGGATGAACTGCACCTTAGCGACAACAAAACCGTTATTGGTTCGGCAGATCTTCGGTTGGGAGAAGCACCTAGCCGAGACATTATCCGAATTCGCGGCGCGCGTCAGAATAACCTTAAAAACATCAATCTCGATATTCCGCGCGACAAATTGGTCGTTATTACTGGGTTGAGTGGTTCTGGTAAATCCTCCTTGGCGTTTGACACGCTGTACGCTGAGGGGCAGCGGCGTTACGTTGAGAGCCTGAGTTCCTATGCCCGACAGTTTCTTGGTTTGCACGACAAGCCTGATGTGGACCAGATTGACGGACTTAGCCCTGCAGTATCCATTGATCAGAAGTCTACGAGCAAAAATCCTCGATCTACGGTTGGTACCGTCACCGAGGTCTACGATTACCTTCGCCTGCTCTTCGCAAGAGTAGGCGTGCCCCATGACCCCAAAACAGGTCTGCCTCTCACTCGCCAATCTATTGAGGAGATGGTCGATAAGGTTATTGGGTTACCAGAAGGTTCTCGTGTCCAAATTCTTGCTCCAATTGTACGAGGCCGCAAGGGTGAATATAAGAAAGAACTGGAGGATGTGTTAAAAGAGGGGTTTGTGCGTGCTCGAATTGACGGTGCCGCCGTAGACCTTTCTGAGGAAATTCCTGCCCTTGCCCGCTACAAGCAGCATACTATTGAAATAGTGATTGACCGCTTGGTCATAAAGGATGGTCTTAGAAGCCGTGTAACCGACTCGTTAGAACAGGCCCTGAAGCGTGGGAAGGGAGTAGCGGTTGCGGAGGTGCTTGCGAGGGAGGATGCACCCGGGTTTGACCTCCATTTTACGGAGAATTTTTCATCGGATGAAACCGGTTTTTCGTTCGACGAAATAGAGCCTCGACTATTCTCCTTTAACTCACCCTACGGTGCCTGTGCTGAATGCCACGGTCTTGGATTTCTTAAGGAATTTGATCCATTGCTGATTGCTCCAGACCTCTCACTCAGCCTGGAACAGGGTGCGTTGCGCCCCTTTGTTCCCAGTACGCCCAACGGCCCACGCCTCCACGATTACCTGCGCGGCCTTTTCGATGGTGCTGCCCGCAAACTTGGCTTTACGCTAAACACCCCTCTTTCAGATTTGACCGCTGAACAGATGCGTTCCCTTATGCACGGTACCCGAGGAAACGTGTCAATTGAGTTTCGCAGTAAATGGGGCCGAGTTCGCAAATTTGAGAGCGAGTTTACCGGCGTAATCCCCATGCTGGAGAAGCGCCTCTCTGAAACCACTTCCGACGGGTACCGAGAGGTGTTGGAACAGTATCAGCGCGAAAATCCATGCCCTGCTTGCAAAGGGTTACGCCTTAAACCGGAGGCACTCTGTGTACGCGTCGCGGGTAATACGATTTCACATCTCTGTGCGCTTCCGCTAGATCGACTGGCTGAACTGTTCGATCAATTGCAGTTTAGCGAACGTGAGCTACTCATTGCACGCCAGATCGTGAAAGAAATTCGTGCACGCTTAGGCTTTCTTGTCAATGTCGGACTCAATTACCTCACGCTGAATCGCTCGGCCCGTACGCTTGCAGGTGGAGAAGCCCAGAGAATTCGTCTCGCAACGCAAATTGGTTCCGGCCTTATGGGTGTCCTCTACATTCTGGATGAACCGTCCATCGGCCTGCATCAGCGGGATAACACGCGGCTGATTGAGACACTCGTGCGCCTTCGGGATCTGGGTAATTCGATACTCGTAGTAGAGCACGATCAGGAAACCATGGAGGCTGCCGACTGGCTTATCGACATTGGCCCAGGTGCTGGAGAGCACGGAGGGGAGGTAGTAGCAGAGGGTACACCCGCAGAAGTGAAGGCACACCCCGGCTCAATCACTGGCCAGTTTCTTTCTGGTGACCGTGAGATCTCGGTACCAATTATGCGACGACAGGCCGGTGAACGAGCCATCACACTGCGCGGTGCGCGTGCCAATAATCTTCAGAACGTCTCTGTTAACATTCCCCTAGGGTTATTTGTCGCGGTCACGGGCGTTTCAGGTTCCGGAAAGTCCACGCTTATACAGGAGACGCTGTTCCCGCTTCTGATGCACAAAATCTATGGGTCGCACTCGGTTTGGGGCGCACACGATTCCATCGAGGGGGTCGAGCTGATCGACCGGCTCATCGACATTGATCAATCGCCCATTGGGCGCACTCCGCGGTCCAATCCCGCAACCTATACCGGCTGCTTTGACCTAATCCGCGACCTTTTCTCCAAAACACCCGATGCGCGCACGCACGGTTACCAACCTGGTCGGTTTTCGTTCAATGTAAAAGGTGGCCGCTGCGAGAACTGCAAGGGCGATGGCATCCTTAAAATTGAAATGCAGTTTTTACCTGACGTATATGTACCTTGCGAGGTGTGTCATGGGAGGAGGTATAACAGAGAGACCCTAGAAGTGAAGTATCGTGGCAAGTCGATCTCGGATGTTCTCGACATGACGGTTTCTGAGGCACTGCAGTTCTTTAATGCATTACCTGCTATCGCGAGAAAAATGCAGACTTTACACGATGTGGGGCTGGATTACATTCGGCTAGGGCAGCCTGCAACTACGCTCTCTGGTGGAGAAGCTCAACGGATAAAGCTGGCTACAGAGTTAGCAAAACGGGCTACGGGCAAGACACTATACATCCTGGACGAACCTACCACGGGCCTTCATTTTGCAGACGTTGAGAAGCTCATAGGAGTACTTAACCGCCTTGTTGCAGCGGGAAACACTGTGCTTGTCATTGAACACAATCTAGACGTTATTAAGACTGCCGACTGGATCATCGATATGGGACCCGAGGGCGGGGAAGGTGGAGGAACCGTCGTGGCAGTTGGCACTCCCGAGCAGGTTGCGGCTGTACCTCAAAGCCATACTGGGCGTTATCTTAAGAAGGTGCTGGGCAATCGCCCCGAGCCGGAGTTTGCCACAGTTGTGTCGCCACCGGCACCCGCGGTTCCGTCGCGACGGAAGTCCGCTAAACGCGGAGGATAGCACGTACTGGCGACGCATCTACGCCAGATATTTTAAGTGGAAGGGCGATCAGCTCATAGCTTCCGGGTACTGCTTCCTCCAGCCAGGCTGACTCCAGGATGTGAATACCTCCACTGAGTAGCCTGTTATGATTAGGCAGGTCTTTGCTGTCAATAGCATCCACTGAAGGGAGGTCCACTCCCAAAAGTATCACCTTCTTTGCAACCAGGAGGTCAATTGCGTCTGGAGTGAGTACTGGTATAGAGTGAGGAAAAATTGTGCGGTCGGTCCAGCTGCCAGTGCGTAGAAGAACTCTCGGCGTCCACTCAGTCACATTACTGTTCAGCAGCCCCGCGTTTATCAGGCCATGACCGCGTACATCCACAACCACTGCTGGTCCTACATAGACTGATAAGTCTACGTCATCTAGTCTTGCGCCGGTATCGCTGAAGTGCCACGGTGCGTCAACGTGGGTACCGGAGTGCAGACTCATTGTGAGCGAACTGAGATTTACCGACTCGCCATCCTCTATGAGCAACTGGTGCGTGACGCTCACCGGCGTGTCACCGGGCCACGGGGCACATTGGGACGAGAGTGGTGCCGTGATATCGATTAGTGGCATTACTGGTTGAATTACCTCCATTTGCACCTGCGTTCTGGGTGCCCTAGGGTACGAGGCCAGGCTGTAGATCCTGCCACCCTGAAGGATCTTGTAGCAGTAATTTAAGTTGTTGAACTGCCTGAAAACAATCCTGAAAGCTTATGTACAGCGGGGCGGGTGCCAATCGTACCATATCGGGTGGGCGATAGTCCGGAATTACACCATTCGTTCTTAATGCCTGACTAAGGCCCGCGGCTCCTGGATGCTGGATGGTAATGTGACCACCCCGCCTTTCTCCCTCTAAAGGACTTACTACACTCACGCAATTGAAGGCTGGATCGGCATGCAACATTCGCAGCATAAAGTCAGTTTGCGTTAACGATTTGAGGCGAAGTGCCGGAAGTCCGGCCTCCTCAATTACCGTTAGCGACCCGTCAATTGGCGCCATACTGAGTATGTTAGGTGTACCAATCTGCAATCGGCCGGCAGAGTCGGCTGGTACTAGCGTAGTAGTCATCTTCATCTGAATTTCTTTTGCCGCGCCAAACCATCCCGCCAGACCTGGTACCGCCTGCCAATGACGACGATTGAGGTACAGGCCACCCGCCGCTCCTGGTCCACCGTTCAGATATTTGTAGCTGCACCAGAAGGCGAAATCGACTCCCCACTGGTCAAGTTCGTGTGGAACTGAGCCGACTGAGTGAGCGCAGTCGAAGCCGATTATTACCCCGATTTCATGTGCCGCGGTCGTAAGGCGAGCCATATCCAGTAACTGCCCGGTAGTGTAGACCACAGCAGGCAAGATCACCATTTGCGCCCCGTGCATGGCTTCGATGATTGCACCTTCCTGCAGAATACCGTGCCTGTCAGGATTAACTAGTCGAAGTGCTTTTGACGCGTCTAAGCCGCGCAATGCTAGCGAACTCTTAATTGCGTACAGGTCACTAGGGAACGCGGAAGCGTCCGTTACAACGGTTGTGCCTGGTTCCGGGCGCAAGAGGGTTGCCAGTAACTGGTGCAAATTGGTGGTAGTAGAACCGGTGACGACCACGGCGTCACTTTCAGCACCCAGGAGCGCGGCAACTCTGGCCCCCAGCCGTTCGGCCATTGTAAACCATGGACTTGGCCCGTTTGTCCATCCTTCAATGCCTCCCAATTTCCAGGTGGCGACGGCAGCCTGAAGTGCGGCTTCTGCATCAACACAGAGTGGCCCAAGTGAATTGCCGTCCAGGTAGATGGTGTTGGGTGGCAGGAAAAACCTACCACGGAATTGAGCGAGCGGATCATGCGCATCAAGTTCTAGGGCCTCCGCATGGAAGGCCCGACTGCCATTTTGGTCACGATCCTCCGTCATCGTCTATTACTTACTTAGCTCCGACGTACAGTTGGGACACCGGGTGGCAGCTAGAGCAATAGAACTAATGCAGAATGGGCACTCTTTCGTAGTGGGGTCGGCTGGAGCCGGGGCCTTCTTTAGTTTTGCAATGAGTTCAATCATCACAAAGATCGCGAAGGCAATAATGATGAAATTGATGATCGTATTGATGAACGAGCCATAGCTCAGCACGACAGCACCTGCCTTTTTTGCTAGGGCAAGGGTGGCGTATGGTGGGGGTGTTGTACCATCTTTTAGGACAAGGAACAGGTTGTTGAAATCTACATGCCCCAACAGAAGGCCGATAGGCGGCATGATAATGTCATTAACAAATGACGTTGTGATTTTGCCAAACGCACCACCTACCACTACCGCAACAGCTAGGTCGACGACATTGCCTCTCAGTAGAAATGCTTTAAAATCCTGTGTGAAGCTCATTTTATGCTCCTATGTCATGAAGTTCGGGCATTTTGTTGGGATGGTTCCAGAAACAGCCTTATGAACGCGTTCAACATTGTGTAACTGGCGTACCTTCTGCTGGTGGAGGATGCCGATGTTGCCGCCTCTGTCATAAACCATGCAGCAAGCTGATAACAGTGGTACGATTATCTCGCCAATCAGAGTGCGCACAGCCACTTCGCTTCGACAACGATTGCAGTTGGACCTGCACACCATTGTACCGCATGTGGTCCGCGTTAAGTGACTGCTCGCTCTACGGAAGTACTTGCGGACCATGCACCTGCCGCAAGCGCGCATTTGAATAACAACGGCTCCTGTTGTGGAGAGCGGCCCATGCTCTTGATGTTAGGGTGGCGCTGAAGGTATGTCTCCCATAAGTGCTCTACGTCGACTGGAATGAGCCTATGGGCAACTATAGCGCTGTTCAGCGTGGTACGTAAACTGTCTTCTTCGTAATTGTGCGGTACCGGGATGTTTGCAGGTGCGAGCAGCACTCTCGACAAAACAGTCAGCGAATGGTGACTGATACCATTATGCCTGGCGCGAGCATCTTCTGATCCAGCTCTTAAGCACATGACCGAAGTTCCCCCTAGAGAGGCCGCAGCATTGAGGGCGACACCCTGATCAATTGCGGAAAACCCATAGGGAGTATCAGTCCCAACGTTTCCCGGTCCAGGGCCAACGATTATGAACTGAGCACCAAGAATCGCTTTCGCAGCAAGCAACCCGGAGAATAGTGAGACAGCCTCAAGGTCGCCACCAAACGCCTGACCGCAAGTAACCGTGCCGGCAAGCAAGCCCTCTTCGCGTAAATTCCTCACGAGGTCGCTGAAGGCGAGGGGGAGCGCCGCCTGATCTGTCATGACGAAGACCACGCGGGCTTCGGTAGGCGCAGTATTCGCTATCCCATGACAGATTGCGGCAATCTGGCTATGAAGCTCCACCGCAACGACCGGTGTGTCGTCGAGGCCGACTGCCTTTTGCATGAGCTCGTGATGGGGACTCTCCTGTGCCTCACATGCAAGAACAGGTAATTGCTGCGGCGTGTACCTCAATTTCATGATGTGCCCTGGAGGTACGGAGGTCGTTGAGGTGTGACCGGTGCACACGGCAAAATCTGCTCCGCCCGTGCCCAGAGCTAATTGTACAGCAGCCGTATTGATCAAAATGCTGTCCCCTGGCTTAACCGCACCAGTTAGTGCCAGGTAAACAACAACCTTGTGCTCGGTGCCGGTGCGGAGGGACCGTGCCGTTACCCGCTGAATATCTTCATATTCGCAATGGATCCTGGTAACGACTGCTTCATCACGCACCAGTACCGGGCCGAAGGACGTCATCTGGTAAGCGTTACTTTGCTAAGACCGCGTGGTCGATCTGGGTCTGCGCCGCGTGATACCGCTAGATGGCAGGCAATCATCTGGCCGGGGACGATGGCAACTATGGGACTCACCAGTTCGTGTACCGAGGATGGCATTCGCACAGGTGTACGCGCAAGATGCAGGGCTTCCGGATTGTTGGCGACGATGATTAACTCAGTACCCTGTTCATGGAGGCGCCTGGCAAGATCAGTCATCATTCCGTAGGTACTGCCATCGGGTATGTACATAAATACTGGAAAGCCATTAGTGACCATCGCCACAGGACCGTGCAGAAAATCAGCACCTGAATAGGGTTTCGCCACAAGGTAGCTGGTCTCCGTCATTTTGAGTGCTGCCTCAAGTGCAGTGCACTGGTTTAGGCCCCGTGCGAGCACTGCGCACTCCTGAATGTAGCGGTAACGCTCAACCGCAGCGGCAACCTCTGTGTCTACCTTGGTTGCCTCCTCAATGAGGTCAGGCAAGCGCTCTATTTCTTGACGAAGAAGAGCGTGATCAGCCCAATGAGCGGCGAGGAGCGCAACATTTGCTAGCGAGGTAGTGTAAGTTTTTGTTGCTGCCACTGCCTGCTCTTCTCCGGCGTGGCATAAGAAAACATAATCGCTTACCTCGGTAATCGGAGATCCGTCTACGTTGGTGATGCAGGCGGTTAGCGCACCCGATTTACGCGCCGATGCCAGTGTTTGCACCACGTCGGTACCCTGTCCACTCTGGGATATGCCAATCGCAAGTGTGTTATGTAACCTCAATGAAGCGCCGTAAAGTGTGAACACCGACGGGGCAGCGAGGGTTACAGGTATGCCGCACACGATCTCGATGAGATATTTTGCATAGGTTGCAGCATTGTCCGACGTACCCCGCGCTGCGATAAGCACCTGGTGAATTGATTTTGAACGCAGCTCACTCGCGAGTGCTGCCCAGTTATCACTCTCACGTTGAAGCACATTGCGCACGGCTGCGGGCTGCTGATAAATTTCCTCAAGCATTAAAGACATTGTATGCCTCCTAGTTTTAATTCGTTTGACGCTGCCGAGAGATTCTGGCAGAAACAACCAGTAGCCAAAGCGCCGTTGTACGTAGCCATTACAAGTTACCCTGCAATACTAAAAATCATCTGCGCTGAGAAACGTCCCCCGTTGCTGGGGCACAAGTACCTTGATGCCGGCTGCTGCTTGGCCCGGCAGGTCCAGTGTTTCTGGATCCTGCAACCCGAAGACCAGAGCAAATAACTTGTCTTGCGCAATCACCTCGCATCGGAGTTCATCTGCAGGGCCAAGTGAAATGCCACCCGAACTGCCCGATATAGATATCGGTGGGCCGTCAGGGTTTTCAATTCCGACGCTAAAAAAGGGTTTCCCCAAGGCTGTCCAGCGATCGGTCATCTCGGGCAGCAAAGCCCTGAATAGGCTGTCGTCGTTCACTGTGCGAAACATCATTCCGCCTCCACTTAGGAACGTCTTATCGCGCATCAGGCCCGCTGCTGCTTCTATTACCCCGGGAGAGAGTGGAACATGAAGGTTGCAGGTTGTACCCTCGTAACTATTGGTATGCGCAGCGATAGAACGGAATAACTGCAAGGCGATTGCAGCGTCCAAGCCGTTTGGGGATGCCATTTCGGTTATTTCAAGTGTTGGATTATCGTTTTCATCGTCCCGTTCTGCACGAACGTAGCCCAGAAATTCTCCAGTTTGCTTCTCCACAATGTACCACGACTCCGGTTGGCTCTGGGAACTGAACTCCAGCCATCCCCGCCAGTAGCCCGGTGACCTTACTACGGCTAAGGGCGAGCCTAAATAGGTGCCAGAGTAAGCGTCAATCATTCTCTCAATGTCGTGGAATTCTGCCGGTCGAATGCGGGTATCGAGCGTTGCCTCGTCAACGGTCAATTTACCCTGCATTATTGGGAGACCAACGGCCGTCCAGCCGAGCTTTTTATAGTAACCTGGGATCCCGGTGCCTAAAATCGAGAAGTCAAACGTATCGCTTTTGATGACATTGAGAGCGGATAACAGGCAGGCGCGGTTGTAACCCCTGGCAGTAAAATCAGGATGAGTGGAGACGTTTGCGATGCAAGCGGCTGTAGCGCGTGACTCGCCCACTGTAATGACGCGCCTCACAATCTGCACACAGCTCACGATGCGGTCATCGAGCACACCAACGCGAGTATAGTGCGGATCGTATTCTGAGTCGCCGTAAAAGTACCTCTCGAAATAGGCTCTGGAAGTGTGCGGAAAGGCTGTACACCAGAGCTCAAGGCACTGTTCTTTTTCGTGATCGCGTATGGAGCGAACAGTGAAACCAGTCATTGAACGTCTCCACGGCCGCGCGGTAATTGGGCCAGCTGGTCGAGGACTAGCGTGGTGAGCGGGTCATTGGCCGACAAGCCGGACGTACTCATCAGGAGCTCAGCAGCGTGCTCTTGGGATATCATTATCTCTAAACTATTAGGACTTGCCAGATACGTAAGCGCGGCCGCAATTCCACGCGCCAGGTAGATCGGCGACACGCCATGGCTGTAACAGAGGCTTGCGGCACCCACAAGCCTGTCATTGTGCGCAAGCTTGCGTTGTGGATCGCGGCATAGACGAATACAGGTGTCTCCAAGATCACGGTTTGCAAAACGACGTACAAGGTCGTCACAGTAATCTGCCATCACTTTCGACGGAACGCCCCACTCTTTGTGCAGAGCTTGTGAAACCTCATTTAATGCCCCTGCCACACTCTCCGCGATGTACGGTACTTGAAGTGCCTGCCAACCAAACTCCACGCCTGCTTTCCATCCGAGATACCCAAGTACTGCATGAGCGCCATTATGCGCGAACAGTTTACGGTCTATTTCACTCTGGAAGCAGCCAACAGCCTCGATGCCCGGTATGCGCGGGAGAACGCCTACAACTGCGTCTTTATCGACTGGCAGGGTTTTGTACTCTTCCGTACGAATTGACGTTACGTCACGAAGACGTTGTTCGGCTGTTGCCACAGGTGTCATTCGTGCGACTACAGTTCGCACGAAGCCAACGCTTGAGTCTAGTTGTGCATGAAATTCCGCCGGAAGCCTCTGTTTTACTGCATCTCGAAGTAGAGTGTCTGCGTGCGGTAGGTTCTCACAAACCAGAATATTGAGCGGTTCGGCTTGTGTGAGGAACCTCCGCTGCAAGCCCTCGGCGATGGTGAGCGCTGCAGCGTCCAGGGCATGAGCACCCACAGCAGTGCAGGCAATGGTAGCATCCGCAACTGCCTGGGCGCAATCGGCTAGATTGCAAGCCTCAACCGCGCGTACAGGTTGGATCAGATGAACTTCGTGGTTCATACCGACAATCTCTAGCTGGTACTGGTGCGCCCTATTTAGAGCATCTATCAATTCGTTGTCGGTGTCGATAAAGACTGTTTCCAAGCCAGCCTCACAGAATAGCTGGCCCAGAAAACCACGCCCAACGCTGCCAGCTCCAAACTGTACAGCCGTACGTTTAGTGATTTGCACGGTCATACTTTCCCTTTCGCGTGGAGGCGACTGACGATGAAATCCTGCGGAGCATGCGGCGAGTCATGCCTGTGAAAGGTGCTTCACCAGAGAGCAGGCGCATGGCTATCTGCCCGGCTCCGGGGCGGGGAACGAGCAGATTGTAGGAGATCTCTGGCCAACGGTAGAAAAGCCGTGCCATTCGTTGAGCAGAATCGAAATTGCTCTGGTACAGAGTATTTATCTCGCGCGTGTAATTCGTAGCGGTACCCCCCACAATACATCGGGCGGCTATATCGCCACTTCGCAGTGCATGCAGAATGCCATCTCCAAAGATTGGGTTAACTAATCCTGCAGCATCGCCCGCCAAGAGTACAGATCCGCGGCGGTTTTGTAAGCTGTGTTTGCCATTCCACAGCGGCAACGGGTGAAAATGGTAGCGTAGGCTGTCCCGCTCATAGGGGATTCCTGCGTGGTCGAGATACTTCATAATGCAGTTCTGCAGAAGTACTTTTGTCAGGTGTGGACTCGTATGATTTGGCGCAAGTTCAGAAAAGAGGCCCGCACCAGCGTTTATGTGGTTCCCTTTCGGGAAAAGCCAGGAATAGCCGCCAGGTACATCACCAAACTCCAGGTGGATAACATCCTTGCGCACCTTGGAGCTGACACTGTTCCAGTCAATTGGTACTTCCGCTTCGGCTGCAATCGCTACGGATCGAGTGGTGCGAATACCTGCCAGTCTGGCCACAACTCCATTTGCTCCGTCTGCACCAATAATAAAGCGGGCGCTATGGGTTTCATGATCGCCGTTGTAGGACAACGTAATTTGGGGGTGGTCGTGGTCTTCTGCGTCAAGTGCCATCAAACGTGTTGCGTCGCGTACCTCCGCACCTGCCGCCGCTGCCCTCTTCACGAGCGCGTGATCGAAACTACTCCTCTGTACCATCCAGATGCCGGCTTCATCCCTTCCCTCCGCATTCACAGGCAGCAGATATTCATTTGCGAAATTAAAGGTACACATTAGATGCTTTACCGTTAGCTCTACAAATGAATCTGGCGCTAGATCCGTGATTTTCTGCATTTCAAGCAGATTTGCGGCACTCATCGGAACGCCGCCGCCACAGGTTTTATGCCGTGGAAGAGATTGGCGTTCGACCAGCAGCGTTTTCGCGCCGTTGAGCGCTAGCCTCCATGCGGCCATAGCCCCGGCTGGGCCACCGCCAACAACAATTACATCATAATCGGCCAACGCATGCACCCTTTCAACTAGAGAAGATATTATAACTTACGACTTTCAGCATCTGCCCAATGGTTCCTATTGTACCTCTACGGCATTCTCTCACTCCACTATACGCCAGGTGTTAAAAAGCGCGTTACCGACGTATTTTCAATAGGTGTCCGCAAATAATGGTGTTGACGGAGAATTTGATATGATGAAAAAACTACTAGGTATTTTTGTTATTTTCGTTGCATTTGGTGCCGGTGCATTTATAGCGGGTAGGTATTCTCAAAATCGAACCCCCAATGTGTTTGCTAACATGAAGCTAAGTTCGGGACCGGCGCCGACCCCGATGACGGGAACATCTCAAAAACTCGACCTTAATGTAGACGACAGTCCTATAAGCGACCCGGGAGCCATTGCTCATGCTGCTGCTATTGTACGTCCCTCTGTGGTGACGATTAATACTGCTACCACGGCGATGGGGGGGTACAGCGATAACATGTGGGGCGCGCCTGCCACACAGAACGTTCCGCTTGGAACCGGCTCTGGCGTAATCATTTCGCCGAACGG
The DNA here is from genome assembly GCA_021777995.1 of bacterium. GTDB lineage: Bacteria > Armatimonadota > Chthonomonadetes > Chthonomonadales > Chthonomonadaceae > JAJZFK01. Next base: position 22,004 of record JAJYCW010000002.1, on the reverse strand, counting down.
GCTTATTGTTACGAACAACCATGTCATTCGTGGCGCTACCAGCATCATGGTAACCTTGAGTAATGGGCAGAACCTTCCCGGCACGGTTGTCGGGGCGGATCCACTAAGCGATATTGCGCTCGTAAAGGTAAATGCCACTGGTCTTCCGGCAGCGACTCTGGGCGACTCTAGTAAGCTGGTGGTTGGCCAATGGGTGATTGCAGTTGGCGATCCGTTACGCGTAGGTACCACTGTGACGGAAGGGATTGTAAGCGCGATGCATAACAGCAGTCTCCCTCCCGGACAGGCAGGAGAACTGTCCTCGTATATTCAAACCGACGCGCCTATTAATCCCGGTAATTCTGGCGGGGCATTGGCCGATACCAAGGGACGGATCATTGGAATTAATACTGCCATTGTCTCAAATAACGGTGGGAGCGTGGGAATAGGGTACGCCATTCCCATCAATTCTGTGAAGCAGGTGATCAAGCAACTTGCGGCCACCGGACGGGTTAACCATCCGTGGATGGGCTTGATGTTTGGGCCAATTCCTTCTGCTATACGGCAGCGATTCGATATTCCATCCTCTGTGCAGGGTCTGCTGGTCGCACAGATTGTGCCTGGCAGCCCGGCCGAGGCTGCGGGGCTTCAAGCGGGTGACGTTATTACAGCTATTAATGGTACACCTACCACTACACCGGGTTCGCTGCAAACGGTTATCGCTACGGGATCAGTGGGGCAGCGATTGTCGGTAACTGTATGGCGAAACGGTTCTAACCTCAATATTCCCGTCACACTGGGCCAGCATCCCGTGCCAGATCAGAGTATTCCTCAGGGATAATGGCTGGCGTGAAATAACGAATTCGTCACGGCACATAGTTGTTCAACGGGGGTGCGAAGAGTTGTCGCCACCGACAACTCGTACCCCCTCATATCTAGCCTGCAAATTACTGAGACGAGCTATCTTGGGATTTAGTAAGCGCAATTGGATTACGGGACGTTGTTTTTCCATGAACCCGCATTATTCTCAGCATACGCAACCCTAGAAAGAGTGTTAGTACTGCGAGCACGCCAAGAGTAACGGCAATGTTGCTTGGGTAATCTAGAGCAACGGCCGTTGCCCACATAACAGGCATTGTAAACATCAAGGGAGTGATATTGTATGCCATGCGTGCCGCATTAAAATTAACTGGGTTGGTATCTACAACGTCATGTACGGATGGCAGTACCATCTCCTCATGCGTGGCAGGAGGAAACGACCCGCGGCAGTTAAGCCAGCTTAGGAGCAGTTCACGTAACGTATTTTCAGAGACGCGACTTGTGCCTGCCCATGGAACACTCAACGCGCTCACTGTGAAGTGGATTACCGCATCGTCAGGGAGCTTCTGCACACTCACTATTGTTGTGCGGGTCAACGACAAAATACTTGTCCTGGCACCTGAAGTCACCGAACACACCTCGCCTCGCTCCACCTGAAACTCAACCTCTTTGCCTCGAAAAATAAGGTGGTTGTGCTTCACGGTGAGGTTCATTGCATCCCTAAACGTGATGCCAACAACAGAGCCAGGCGTCGAAGGTGGACTTACGAACACTGGTATTGTTTCATCCGTAGAATGCGACTGCGCACGCTGTTGCGTAATTAAGCGTATTCGTGCAAGCCCACAGGCTCGCCTTACCAAATTAATGGTGGCTCTGTTCATGACGCCAGCCACGAGTGAAGCGAATAGCAGGAAGTACAAATTGTGCACTCCCAGTAGAACTGGTAACGCTCCAGCGACAAACAAATGTCCAAGGGTGGACGCGAGATAGAGGTATGTCGCCGAGGGTTCTGTTGAGAGTACAGCAAAAGGATGCTGAAAACAGGGTACCGCATAGTGGTCTACAGCAGTGATTTGCGCAGATTGTTGTATGGATTTGCACTCGGTCTCTGAAATGTTTCCTAGTTTGGCTATTCTATTGATTCGCTCCTGCGTGGGCGGATGCGACAAGAATAGGCCAATTGTGTTGCTCCATGAGATGGGCAGCCCTCGACTTGAGTGCAATTTTATAAGCGCTGTAATGAGTTCACGAGGCTTACCCGTCATTAATACTGCATGGTGGTCAGCAGCAAACTCCATGCGTCTAGAGCACCATAGCAGAATTCCATAACCCGTAAAGGCAATGATGTAGATGCCACCGATGGCTGCAGTGAATGAGCCTTGTAGTGCCGGGAACATTAAACAGGCTACGGGAGCACAAACGGTCGAAAAGCAAATTGCACGTTTACGTTTAATGTGTTTAAGCTTTATGTGTGCCAACTCATGGGCAATTATGGAGTCGAGTTCGTCCTTAGTTAGTTCGTTCAGGATGGTATCTGTCACCATCACCCTCCTGTTCGTTAAAGCAAATGCATTTGCAGTGGTCGCTGTCCTGGATTTGGCGAGCAGTAATCCTTTTACTGGAATACTGCATTTCTTGCTGATATTCTGTAATCCGTCATACAAGGAACCGTTTGTCACCCATGCAAACGCGATGCCGACGGGTTGACGCGCAGTTGTAATTAAAAGGGCTGTTAGACCCAGATAAAGCTCTAAAAATCCCAATGCTGGCCTTGCATTACCAACAGCCATATCAAACAAAGCGGCAACGGCAGTCACTATTGAAGCACATACTATGATATTCGAATAAAGTGATCTCCACATAAGCTGGGGGCGGCTAATGTTTGTACCGGAGACGTGGTTCCGAACCCTAAGCGTAATTAGGTTTACCAACATTGCCTGTAAAAGTGGCGGCAGCCACAGGTAGCAAGAAGTTGAGAGCGACCACCACCATATCGCGGTCGGATTATAACTTTCAAACACGTCGAGTCTTGAGCGAATCGAAGTCATCCACATCCACGACCATGCAACAATGAATATTCGCGACAACACGACGATATTCAGTCCTGCCTGGTTATTCTGGCTGCCACGACAGATGTTGAAGTAAATGACCATTGCTACGGCAAAGATGCATGGTATTAGATTGAGCAGTACAGTAACGGTTTGCGTACTCATGGTATGTGGGGATCCGTTGCAATCATTCATCTCTGAGTCATTATTAGGTTTATTTATAACGTAAATCTAATTATTTGTCAATACAATGGATATAACAGTTCTGGTTAGGGGCATATGGCTGGTGTGGCTAGGCCAGGGGTCCTGCTGCGCGACCATAGGGCGCTCCCTTTGCAACGACGTAGCGCAGGCAGGTAGCAGCCGGTACGCCCACTGCGGCAGCAGCCAGCTTGTGCTTGTAGACCCAACGGGGTAACGTCCAGCGTTATGCCCGGTGGGTCGGTGGTAAACTACGCGTACGATGGTGGTGACCAGCGCGTGAGCGATGGCAGCGGTGGCGCGCTAACTGGCGGGCTCTTCACGGGGGCTTCGGCAAGCAGTACCCTGCTGTAAAACGGCGACGGTACCTACACGCCAGGCGTCAGCCAGCACGCCAGGGGCGGTTATCGCCGCCGGGCGGCCGTGGTAGCCTATGTAAGCTTTTGAAAGGTTTGTGCAATCCTGCTCAGTAGCGCCTACCAATAACGAGCTCAATACCTGCCAGCTATTTCCAGCCTAAGGGGGTTCGTTGAATTATCCTGCACCACGGTTCGATGGCCGTGGAAGGTAAGACTACAACACCGCCGGCGTCCAATGCCGGGAGGCGAGCACTATCACCCGGTGTTGCTTACGACCTGGCCGCAGGAACGGCAACACCACTCGCCAGCATTAAGGTAACTGTTGTACCTCACTGACCGGCGCGCCCATCGCCCTCTAAAGGTGAATCCCCGGCGCCCAAACGGGTAACCGTAACTGCAACGCACACGCTATGCAAATTGCCTGGTTGTAACGCGTTGCGTGACCACTGGCCGTTCGAAGACAAGATAGAAGCCATAGGCGAAACAGACGGAGGCAATTACACCAAAGATTTCAACCACAAGCTGGGCAGCAGGCGGCAAACTGTGCATGTCAATGGCATGGTCCAGGCACATAAGTACTATGCCATGAGTAAGGTACAGGCTGTATGAGAAGCTTCCGAGTGTTTTGAGAGGCCGTGACTCGAGTATACCCACGGCCAGGCCCTTGTCCTTCGGCGTACGCGCCGAAACGACCCGTGCAATAAGATAGAGGATCGTGCAACAGGACAGCGTACCTAGAAACGTATCCCGTAGCGCTACACTCAAATAGAACTGATGCCAATGTTGCGGTCCAACTCCTGCATTGCTGTTGCCCGCATCCACTAGTTTCCATGTCGCAATGTAAAGCGTGATGGCCGCTACGGCCAGGCCGGACAGTTTCGACGAGAACCTCAACGGTACCCGGCCGTTGACTATCATCTGGTATGCGATGTCTGCAGCCACCATACCCTGTGCAAACAAACCCGCGTACCAAAAACAGGCGACTGCCAGATAGTAGCTATTAACTACAAAGCAGACCACACCAATTAGGAATCCTACGATGAGTATGACAGCCCTTCGATTTGCGCTACACATCCATAGCGGCACAAAGACAAACGGCAGTAAAAAGTAGATTTGCCATTCAGTGGCAACCGACCAAAATGCAACGTTTATGCTGTGCAGGTTAGGCAATACATTCTGTAGAAGCAAGCAATTTGCGAGGATCGGATATATCAGGTCATGTGGCGGAGCCGGATTGCTGGCGAGCACCACCAAACTAGAGATGAAAAGTGCAGGATAGAAGGGTATGAGAATGCGCCGCGCACGCCTCTTGATAAATGACTGCCAGCCGCCACGTAGTCTTCCCTGGTTCTGAACAACAGGCAGCATAAGGCTAAAACCTGATAATACAATAAATAGGCTGACTGCAGAGTGACCGAAATGGAATAGGATTGGAAATATTCGTACGATGCTGCTGCCGCCGCGGAGTGGCAAAAAGCCGATGTAATGGTGGCAGCAGACATAGAGTGCTGCCAGACCGCGAAGGCCATCTAGGAAGGGAATAAACAGGCGTGAGCATGATTTTGTTGCTACGATTTCCATGGTAAGCTGCCCCATTAGTGATAGGCGCAACGGTCGTCAAATGAGTGACTAAATTTTCTGTATGTACGCCTAACTCAACAAACAAATAATTAACTAAATCGCAACGTCGGAGAGACGATACCGGAATTAACTCGCCGTTATCTTTAGACAATAAACCAATGTCGCCGCCATCGCGTCGTTATACTACTGCACAATTAAATCGGGCACGAGCCGCGTTGAATCATTTTAACTGTTTAATCATTAGTACTAGCAAAAACCATGCCAACTTGCCTTAGCTCCGAAGAACGGTACCACGCCGATAATTCGTGATGACAACTGCATCACTAACCCTGTCATGCAGAACGGGACCGTCGCACTGCGTGCACGATGCGTTCAAAGGCAGGCACCAAGGGCGCTGCACCGGCGACGTCTTCCCGGTCGTCAACCACTGCACCAACCACCGGCAAGCCAATAGCGGGCAAGGGTACCTACGGGCTAATAACCCGCCGGTAAGCCATTGCCGCTCGTTGCGCGCGCCTGCTGACCAACCTGGTGAGCGGCAACTATTGGCCCCACTGAAGCCAGGAACTCATCTGTTGTGGTTATCCAGTATAATCTCCGGGCGTACTTTTCAAGAGCGCCGATAGCCAGCGTACGGTATTCGGCCGCGTTGGAAATAATATTCTTAAGTCTTGCGGTAACGACCTCGGGGGCGAATGGCGCCTCTATAACAAGACCATTTACATTATCGTTCACTGTTGTCGTCAGACCACCCACGTTTGTAACAAGGCACGGTATACGATAGGCGCATGCTTGGCACAAGCCGCATCCCAAGGCACCCCCTTGCCGGCGGCCCCGGCTAAATTTTAGACCGGCGGTTTTGGCGCAGTGGCTGACGGTTGGTGCAGCTGTTCTGCAGGATTAATGCCATAATTCCAAATTGCGATATGCGTATTATTGCCGAAACGGAGATCATCTAGCGGCAGGTCGATGCGGTTGGCCTCCCTCGTTGAATACGGAGGCGGCCATTTTGTCTTCACGGTATAATAACCGCTGTACCCGAGAATTACTTATTACAAGATAACTGTAATGGCACTAACCATTTAACACAAGGCGTTTAGATGATCGCAGATGACGTTGCATGCACTGAGCCGCGCAAATTAGCCCCCATTGCCACCTATAAAACGTTGGATGTCTGGCGAGCAATAGCGGCCATTTTGGTTGTTTTTAGGCACATAGGTGGGACGTACTACACGGATCATTACCTTTATAAACCGGCGACCCCATCGTTGCGCACGGCCTTCTGGACGGTAATAGGATGCGGCGGAGCGGGAATATGGATATTCTTCGTTATTTCCGGGTTTTGTATCTGTCACGCGGCATGTAGGTGCATTGCACGCGGTACGGGAACGAGTGTTTTCCTAAATGCGAGACTTAGGCGAATCTATCCAACCTATATCGCAGCATTTTTTTTGAACCTGGCCGTAATGTCCACAGCCTATTACATGGTTGATCACCATCTAATTCGGCACAGCACCACAGTTTCTCATGGTGCACTCAATCTTTCACCTTATAACCTCGCTGCAAACCTTACGCTGGGATATCACCTCTTCCCCGGCTCGGACGCTCTCTTGGTAGTCTCTTGGACATTGGCTTACGAAATTGCATTCTACGTTGTCACCGGGGCGGCTATTTGGGGCGTAAAATCAGAGCTCGGTCTTCTTTATCGGCTACATGCAATTACCCTCGTATGCATCTGTTGCGATTTGGTATTTCCCGGGCACACGCCGTATCCGTTCGACCTATGGCCTGCATTTGGTATGGGTGTTGTGGTTTACCATATGATACGCGATAAAAGCAATGTAGGTGCTGTTCGCCTGGGTTTGTATATGTTGATGGCACAGGCATTATTGATCCTCCGTTCTGAAAGCCTGCTGTCACACACTATTTATGGTGATAACGCGCTACTGATTATTCTGTTCAGTGGTTGTTTGGTAGTCCTGCATCCTTACGACCGTGCGCTAATGCAGCAAAAAGCTTTAAAATGGCTTGCATTTATAGGTACGTTTAGCTACAGCCTATACCTAGTACACCTGCCCATTACAGCTGCAACCACAGCATTATTAAAACGTGTACTGCCGGGGCATTACATCCCAGTGATGTTTTTAGTGGATATTCCATTAGCCGTCTTCTTTAGCTGGCTGTTTTTCGTATTAGTTGAACGCCATTTTCTCAGCGCTGGCGCACAGAACCGAATGGTCGAAGAACGGGCCGTTACCCCGGGAGAATCTAGCGGTGAGGCACAGAAGGCGACTGCTCAGAGTTCGCAAGTTCAATGAAGCAAGTCTGTTACCGAGAACGCGTCGCGTCCCAGAGCGGGTATGCACGAGATAGGTGTTCAAACTATTTGCTGCCACGGTCAACTCAATATTGGCCAGAGGCGCGTGAAGGCGAGCCTGGAATTGGGCGTGTGGTGCGCAAACCAATGCCGCTATAGCCTGATGATGATCTATGGACGCGTGGTAAATCTGCTCGCACCCTGTCCATAGCGGTAACCGCCTAATCGGGCAGAGATGCGGCTCGCCAGCGCGACGACCAATACCTGCCGCGTACGATGTTACGGTGGCGGCGCGTTACGAACCCTTCGGTGGCAGGCGCAGACCGGCTGGTAAAAACGGCTTTTCGAAAATGAGGTGAAAGCCGTATGCTACGCAAAGCGCTAGCGGTATGCTGGTAGTCGGAAACAGGAAATAGCGCATCGTACCAGTGAGACCGGAAACGCGGTAGTAATAGCTCACCAGCTCGAGCACAGGATCGTGGATTAAGTAGAGACTGTAGGAGAACACGCCTAGAATCTCTACCGGCCGCCGGGTAAGTACCCAATGACATCTACCTGGACGCGTTCCCGTGGCCACTGCCTGCGTGGTGGCGATGATGTAACTGACCGTGGCGACACCCGTGAGTATCTCCGGAATGGAGGGGGTGTCTGGCAGCAGGTGAAGTTTTAGCTCTGATACAATGGAAACCAGAATAAGCACGAACGCGCCGGCTGCCAGGAGACGCCAAAAGCGCCACGATCGCAACTTTTCGTAGCGCTTATCTGGTGAAAAGTTGATGCGTGCGCCCACCATCCCCATTGCGAACAGCCCTACAAACCATGAATGGCTCTGCGTAAATGGTTTCACGAAAAGCCCAAGGGGCAAAAATATGCCGAAAGTCACCACCAGCAAAACCATGTCGCCAGTTTTGCGGTATAGGGGCAGCATAAGAAGGGCGAATAGAAAATAGATCTGCCACTCAACCGGCACGCTCCACATAGGTGGATCGATCGTCGCTATCCACGGTGTCAAGTTGTGTACCAATAGCACGTGCGACACGATACTACCTGGTAGGAAGGAACCGGCAACCAGGTTGTGCCACGGCATAAGGGCAATAGGTACACCGATGGCAGGAAGCAACCAGATGAACAGCAGTGACGCCACCAACGCCTTGCCTACCGTTTCACAGACCTACCTGCATTCGCTACGCGGTTTTCACGCTTACGTTTGTACGGTGGGGATGCTGATTGAATTGTAGCCGTTTGGTTACGTGCACTCCCAATCACGATTTCCGTATTATGGGCTTGTTCGGTGGGTGGTCGACAAGTGCAAACCGGAAGGCAAATGCGATTGTTCCAACAGTCGATGGGTGGCACCGGTTGTTGCGCTCTTCTTCATTGCCAGAAACACTTTGGTTAGTACATCCCCTTGGGCAAATACAAACCATAGGTCGGCATCAAGGCGTACAACCGGTGCCGTTGACTTGGTCTGCATTTATTGCTCAGGATTACAGGCACCCTCATATTGTGTAAGCCATTGCCAGTGGTGCCCAGGCACAAACACCAACGGCACATCTTGCCAAGTGGGTCAGCTTACTGATCATTGCGCAGACAACGCCCGAAAGGGAGTGCTTTAGCTGATCTACAATACTAATCAGCCGCGCGGTTAGGAATGCTATGCGCATGTTTAGTCGTCCGCTCAGCCGGCTTACGTCACGTTCACTCTCCGCAGCGTAGAGCCGTACTCAACAGAAGTTTTAGGCACACCGCGGTGCGAACGACCAACTATCGGCAAAAACTGTGCGAATGTAGACGCGAACCCTCTGGTTTGCGCACAACCCGCAATGTTGTAGGCACGCTTTACGTCTCTCATTGTGGCCAACTGTTTTTGGCGACGCAATGGGTGCGGTTAGCGCGCCAGTGCGGTTGATAGGCCGCAGGCCCGCTAATAATCGCTCTTTCGGGTGGTGGGTTCAAACCTGTCGGCGCCTTTATCCAGTTAATACGCGGCGGCCAGCGTCGTATTCTCAGCGGAGGTCGCGGAGGTGTCCAGCCCACCTGGCAACATCGGCGTCAACCATCATCGTTACGAGACCCTCAAAATCCACGGTAGGCTGCCATCCCAACCGCTGGCGAGCTAGCGAAGCATCGCCAACGAGCAGGTCAACTTCTGCGGGGCGGAAAAATGCCGGGTCCTCCCGAACGTAGTCGTGATAATCGAGGCCGACATGACCAAATGCTACATCCACAAGCTCCCGCACGGTGTGCATTTCACCTGTGGATACTACGTAGTCACAAGGTTTGTCTTGTTGGAGCATTAGCCACATCGCGTTCACATAGTCACCGGCAAAGCCCCAGTCGCGTTTTGCTTCCAGATTGCCAAGCCGTAGCTCGTTGGCCATACCTAGCTTGATTTGAGCTACCGCTGAGGTTACCTTACGAGTTACAAACTCCAGGCCCCTGCGCGGGGATTCGTGGTTAAAGAGGATACCGGAGCAGGCGAATAGATCGTAGCTTTCTCGATAGTTTACAGTGATGTAGTGCCCATACACCTTCGCTACGCCATAAGGACTACGTGGATAAAATGGTGTTTCTTCCGTTTGCGGCGTCTGGCGTACTTTGCCAAACATCTCGGACGATGACGCTTGGTAGAAGCGGATGTCGCTGTTTATAAGCCTGATGGCCTCAAGCATCCTGGTAACACCTAGTGCCGTGAACTCGCCGGTAAGTACGGGTTGATTCCAGCTTGTGGGCACGAATGACTGCGCCGCCAGATTATATATCTCTTGAGGTTTGGCAACCTTCACGGCGTCAATGAGCGAAAACTGGTCTAGCAGGTCAGCCTGAATGAGTGTAGTCTTTTCTGCCAGGTGAGCGATGCGCTCGAAATTCTCGGTACTGGACCTTCGAACAGTTCCGAAGACCTTGTAACCTTTTGAAAGTAGCAGTTCCGCAAGGTAGGAACCGTCCTGCCCTGTAATTCCGGTGATTAGTGCCGATTTTTGTGACAATGTTGTTTACCCTGTAAAGCCCAATTGAGCTGGCAATGGTCGATCTCAGAAACGCGAAAGATCGCGTGCACACGATGATAGTGGCGATTTTACTGCCAATAATTAGGGACGAAAACAGGCAGGGATGCCCGGTTAGCGGACCTGGATTCCTCACGAAACACTCACCGGGTGCCCTATTTAACGTGAATTGCGCCGAACCTACAAAATTGTACACTATAACGATTAATTCTCAGTCCATTCAAATTAAGACCCACAGGGCATCGTGGTTTGACCAGAGGTTATGTACCAAAAACAGGTGCGATACTATATCACTGGGCAGGAGGATTGAACCATTGTAACATGCTGGGGCGCTAGAGATGTACGCACGCCAAATGCCGGAAGAGCCCAAAGTAATAACAACCATAACACCGTGGCAGAAAAACAAGGCGGGAATATCCGGTTAAGGCGCCTAACAGTGCAGCCAACTGATCCGCCGCGAATATCAAGTGCGTGCGATCTTGCAACAGCAAGCAATAGAATGTAGGCAAATAGCCAATTAAAATCGCAGCCGCCAAACTACAGTGGTTAAATATAAAAGAATAGAGGACGTGCTCCAATTGGGATATTGGACAGGGGAGGACCTCACCTTCTGTCGTCACCGTCTTAGTAATGGCGCTGCATTGGTCTAGCAAGACGTACAGGGCGGCAAGTCCAAGCGGGCCGTCGAGGTATGAGGTGGCTGCTCGCATAGGGGCCGACATTCCTCTGTGTACCGGCTCGTGGCCCATTGAAAACATGCCTGTCGTACTATTGGCTATTGACTTCAACCGCGACATGGGGACGTGATCGGCGCGTTATTGTAACACCCCGAGGTCTGATTGCGGAGGTGTTGTAGCCATACCTTTAGATAATTCAACCATATTCCAATTAACAAGATTTTGCCATGCGGACCTTAGGCGTGGGCTATCACCGAAATTAACGGATCGAGTTCTATCAATATGCCTTGCAGAAGTGACCAAAGCAAAATGGACTGGGACCACTACGTTCCCACATTGAATTCCCCAAGGTTGCCCTACCATCGGGGGCTTGTGGCGCATCGAACGTCGTTAACGACCGTATCGTGAACCCACGCTATTTGTTCAAAATTGAGTGGTTTACATAATCCGACGGCGCCGATTGTTTTTGGATCTTCGGTTTAGTCGTGTTTACAAGTTCTGGGCAATTGGGCCTTAGTTGGTAAATTCAACCACATTGGGATAGTCGTCTGGTTACATGGTGGGCGGGTATTATAGAGCAATACTTTATACATCGAAGGTGGCCTCTAAAGTGACACAGGATCCCATTATCTCCTCAAACCAACGGACGCGACCTCATCTCACGTACCTTGACGGTATTCGAGGATTCGCCGCACTATGGGTCATGGGCTGGCATGCTATTATTCTTGGTTCCCATGTCAATCCGTGGAAGGCCGACTTGCCGAAACCTCTTGCAATTTCGGTATCGTTCCTAAGTTCCATCTTCTTTCATTACGCCACTCTAGCAGTCGTGGCGTTTATCGTTCTGTCCGGCTACGTACTATCCATCCCAATCTGTACAGGTAGCGGGGTGAAATTACAAGGCGGGTTTGGCAGGTACATCCTCCGGCGCGCTAAACGGATCTTACCACCATACTATGCGGCGCTAGTATTTTCCGTAGTGGTCATGGCGTTTACGCCATGGGTCCACAGAGTGGCGAATTGGACGGGCGGTGAGAATTGGTGGAACAACCAGTTCCCCGTACTTGCTCCTGGCGTCATCGTGTCGCATCTGCTTCTGCTCCACAACCGCAGCGCGTTATGGTTTGAGAAAATAAATGGCCCTTTGTGGTCCATCGCAGTGGAATGGCAGATCTATTTTCTGCTGCCACTCTTATTATTACCTTTGTGGCGCAAATTCGGGCTGGCCTCTGCGCTTGCGTTTGCTTGGATTGTTGGGCTTGGCTCGCTGTTTTTTGCCCCTTGGTTGTTGGGACTGGAGGGCTGGTACGTAGGGCCATTTGCTTGCGGTATGGTGGCCGCGGAACTTAGTATTAACCATGAACGATATCGTTGGTTGCAGAAAATGCGGTTCAATTTTATCGGATGGCTGTTCTTGGGACTGATGGTATTGTGTTACGCACTGCAAGGAAAAAGCCATGGGATCGGTCTGATATGGCTCCTGGATAAATCATCTTATCGATTCTGGTTAATGGGGGCACTGTTTGCCGCAGGATTTTCTTGCCTTCTAATTGCTGGTACGTCTGCCCTCAACCAAAACCGTACAACCTTGGTGACCCGCTTTAGCACCCTTCGACCGCTCGTTTTTGTGGGCGGATTCTCGTATAGCCTCTACCTTATACACGTGCCTATTTTCGATTTGGCATTTGCAATAACCGCCAGCCATGAACATTGGGCCAGGTTATTGCCTGTGGTGACCTTCTGCGCGGCGCCCGCACTTGCTATAACCTGCGCTTACGGCTTTCATCTGTGCTTTGAGCGACCATTCATGAACACGAAGCCCCAAACACCGTGGTTGCCCAACGTGGACGCCGGTGCCCCACGCGCCGATTAACTACTTCAGCGAACGGTATCTGCTAGCGGTACTTGGCTGCTATAGTTCCAACCAGATATTGCCGGTGGTAATCCACGGCCTAAAAGAATAATCTGCCATAGTCTAAATTGTAATCTAATTGGGTAGTGCGTGAACCAATTACCTTTGCGGGAATACCAGCGACGATAGTGAAAGGCTGTACATCTTTTGTAACTACTGCTCCTGCCGCCACCACCGCGCCTTTCCCGACCGTTACGCCCGGCAGAATCATCGCCCGCGTGCCAACAAAGGCGTAATTATGGATGACTACCGGGTGCGTGCGACCTTCAAACGTGGGGCTGTTTGGATCGTGGTCGGCCGTTAGAACGACAACCTCTGCGGAGATGGATACGTTACGACCGATGGTTATACCACCGCGGTTGTCCATGCGGCAGTTCTGGTTGATAACGCTGCCGTTGCCAAGCGTGAAATTACCTCGCGAGTCAAAGGTTGTTCCAAGGAAGATGTAGCTTCGCGTGCCAACTGCCAGACGCCAGATTTTGCGATACCACCCTAGCCTGAAAAAATGTGATGGCGCTTTATTGACCAAGTGGTTTGTTACATAGAGTAGGACTTGGTAAACGAAGTTCCTTACGTTGCTCACAACGCCTCCTAAAAACTGTTGTATGCCATTGGTGTTGCAGGCGGTCACCGCGTGACCTTAGCGCGGCTGCCAGCGGCCATGCAGTGCTCATAAACCCCATCGAGCACATGCATATGTCGTTCCAGTGTGAATTTTGTTCGCACATCCATGCGGCCGTTGGCGCCTAGCAACATTGCATAATCCGGGTCGTGTACAAGGCGATTAATTGCCGCAGTAAGTAACACGACATCACCAGGCGGGACAATAAGTCCATTGTGCCCACCTATGATAACCTCTGGAATGCCGCCAACGCCTGCCGCGATCACAGGCTTTGAACGTGCCATTGCCTCAAACGATACAAAACCTGCAGGCTCATGCCACAACGATGGAAACACCACCGCCGTGCAGCTATCATACAGTTGGCTGAGCCTCGCTGCATCCACCCAACCATGAAATCTAACCCGTTCGGTCAAGTTTTTCCCTATCAACATGTCCTCAAGCTGTTTACGCTCCGGGCCATCACCGGCGATGTCGAGCGTAATATTTAGTGGCACGTGCACCATGGTTGATATTAGCCAGTCAACACCTTTCAATCGCGTTAGGCGCCCTGCAAAGAGTAGTTTAATTTCGTGTGGGTGCGTGGGCGTTGCCTGGGTACTGAGCGTTGGTGCTGGCAGGTAATTAACGGTTATTCGGTCGGCGGGGTAACCAGCGCGAATCATTCTATCTTGCATGAACTTGCTAACAGTTGTGTAGTGAAGGTACCGGCCGTCGGCAATCTCTGCGCGAGTTGTTTGGAACTCCTGCATAATCTTTCCAGGACGTATGCTTCCGCACCGTTCGACGAAGTGATTCACCAGGCACCGGCCTGGGCTGAAGGTGTGGGGGCACGGTTTAGCCGATCGCTGCAGGAATTGCGTGCCGGCCGGGCAGAACGGTGCGTGGCCGTGAACTGTCCGTAGTGTGGGCAGTGGCGGCGGTTCATTAAGGGGCAGGCTTAAGTGAAGGTGGGCCAGGTCTACCTGCCGGGCGAGACACTGCCGGTAAAGGTCCGGCGCGTGGGTAACGTAAATAACGCCGTCCTTTGCATCCGCCGCGCGCGAAATGTGGTCAAAAAGGAGTACTTCATCTCCACGTGCTATCTGGCAGCCTGTGATTTTTTTAATGTAGGTGGCAACACCACCAGGATCCAGGACGCCCACCATGAAATGAGCAATTTTCAACGGCTGTCCCCGGTATTCTGTTTGTTCGTGTTAGTTGATAATCTCGCTGGCGATTGGTTCATAATTGATTATCTGCTGCTCTTATCAATTAGGTTATGCGCTTCAGCAAGAAGCCTGTGTGTAACGCCGTCCCAAGAGTAGTTTTGTGTAGTGATGTCCGCTAGATTACGTCGATCCGGTAATTCCTCAGCTATCGCTAGCACTGCATCTGCGATGTCAGTTGCTGTTGTACCCTTAACAGTCAAACGCTTGTCAAATGGGCGCAATACATCTGGGATTGCTCCCACGGGGGTGCCCACCACTGGTGTACCGCAGCCAAATGACTCTAGAATGACCAAGCCAAAGCCTTCCAGTGCCTGAGTAGGGAGGACGAAGAGATCTGCGGCTCTGTAACGATCAGCCAGTTCCTCATCGGGTATAAAGCCTACCAGTTCAACCTTTCCTTGAAGGCCCAACCGAATTATCTGGGCCTCGAGCTCCTCCTTAAGCGGCCCGCGACCGCCTATAACCACGCGCAAATTCGGTACCGTGGTCTTGAGAATCGCGGCCGCATCAACGAGATTAGGAATGCCCATACGTCGGGCAAGCCGTCGTACGCAAAAGATGACGAACTCATCTTTTTTATATCCAAACCGCGCACGCGCTGCAGTCCGGTCACCTGGTGAGAACCTTTCGGTATCAACGCCGCCAGGAATAATGCTAATCTTTTCTGCAGGTACGCCAAACCGAGTGCGCGCATCGTTCGCCATGTACTCGCTCAAACAGATTATGTGGCGGCTGCGGCGAAGCGATGTTCCCTCTACCATGCGCATGAGCAGATGTGCAGCTCGGTTTTTAATGCCGCGAGACCCTGCCTCTTCCGCATGTTCCAGATCCCAGGGACCATGGTAAATGCGGAGCGTCGGCAGCTTGTTGCCTAACTCTGAGAGATGGAAGCCTAACGCTGTCTTCGCGAAGTGAACGATGACGAGATCAATGGGATTGGAGGCATTCAGCTTGCGCACCGCGCGCAAAAGTTCCCTCTGCAGCTGCAATGGATTCCCTGCCGGATACCGCAGGATATGCAAACCATTCCAGTTCTGTTCCGAGGGAAGATCCGATGGCTCTCGAGGAACTACAAACGATACCGTGTGCCCCTCACGCAACATGCAGAGCGCCGTCTCCTGTGCATATTTTCGGCTGCCGCCGGGTTTGTCGCAGAATGCGGCATCAGCGAGGTGAAGTATGTGCATAAGTATGCTATGCCCGGCCGGTTGTGGCGTTTACGACTGCGTCGTGAAGTATGCAATTCAGCGTAAAGGCGACGGCAGTGTGGGTGAATTGGCTGCGCACACACCGCTGCCCAGTTTCGCCTAGTTCGGCCCGCCTGCCGGCGTCCTGAATCAGTGAAATCAGGCAATCAGCAAGCGAACTAGCGTTGCCTTCCTCAAAAATCATTCCACCGCCTGTAAGGTTTATGAGAACTGGTATTTCGCCACTGTTAGAGCCTACAACTGGTGTACCCGTAGCCATGGCCTCCACAATCACTCTACCGAACTGTTCTTTCCAATTGGGGCGTGTGCGTGAACAGAGTACAAAAACATCCATTGCTCTCATGTAATCTCCCGCCTGGTTGTGGGGGACGCTGCCTGTAAACATTGCGGTACCAGTTTTTAGCTTAGCATTGGCGAGAGATCTCAGTTTCTCTTCCTCCGCTCCTGCTCCAACGATAAGCAGGGAAAAATCCAGATTTGGATCTCGCGAAAGCAAAATGGCCGCTGCTTCAATAAGTGTATCCACGCCTTTGTCGGGTACTAATCTACCCATGTAGCCAAGCACCACCCCCGTTAACCCCGGCACAACTGCGCGTTTGGTTCTATCGGAATGGAACAGTGTAAGATCGCAGCCCAACGGTAGATAGGGCGCATCGCCCTGAAAACCTTTGCGCTTGAGTACCGCGCGTGCCTCGTCGTTGAGAACGGGAATAGACTGTGCTGTTTTGTAGCACCGTTGTTCAAGCAGGTTAAATGGAAATGGATATTGCTTGTAGATATTCTGCATGGTATATACAACCGCGGGTACCTTGTACTTGCGGGATAGTTGCAACCACTGTGCAGCGGCAAGAGACCATGGCTCTTCATCAATGAACAATACATCAGGTTTTGTGGTGGTAAGTAAGCGATTAATTCCACTTTTGTAGAAATGCATATTGATGTTGCCCGGCAAGTTAACCGGCAGGCGCTCGATGGAAAAGGTCACGTCCGGGAGTACACGTGCGCGGATTAGATCGGTAGAGTATTCAGATCGCCAGGTTGCCGGCACACAGAGCGTGACATCGTTTCCACTAATCTTGTTTAGTTCCACATACAACTGTTGGTTGACGTCAGTAATGCAAGCGTGACTAACTGCGAGGATTTTCAAACGACATTTGCTCCTTTAACATTGCACCCTCTGCCTATTCTGAAACGATTGTACGAGCTGTGGCGGCAACTCCCACCATAATCGTTCCTGCCGGAACATCCTTAGTCACCACAGCGTTTGCACCTATGCTCGCTCCGGTACCGATTACCATATCGGTATCCGGGCGGGAAATGATGACCGCACCGGCACCAATAAGCACGTTGTCCTCAACAACGATTCGCGCGGGTGAGCCCACCCAGGTGCGGGCTGCAATTGTAACGTGCTGGTAGATGCGAACACCATGCCCAAGCGTTACATTGGGATGTATCACAACACCAAGCCCATAGTGCTCCAGTTGCACATCCCGCTCGATTTGTGCCTGGTATGGTAGAACTGCATGGTAGACGAGGTAGATGAGCAGCTTCACCAGCTTTGCGGGAAGTTCAAGGCCCCGGGCGTACAGCCTGGTGCTGAAATACCATAGCCGAACAGGCGACATCAGGCAGCACCTGCGAGTTTCAGATACCGATCTGCCATTGCTTCCCAACTATTATTCTGCACAGCTCGTCGCGCGGCGCCAGCCATTGATGCCCGCTGTATCGGCGATGTACAACGGCCAAAAAGGTCCATCATGCTACTCCTAAGTTCCTCAGTTGAGTTTGGATCCTCAATTACAGCGCCAAATTCCGGTTTCACGAAATCGCAGTTACCGGCAGTAGACGCCGTAATAACGGGCAACCCGGACGCAAGCGCTTCCAAAACAACGAGGGTTCCGGCCTCGTAGCGCGACGGAAAGATCAGGCAATCTACTGAGCGCATGAGATCCGCAGTATTCTTGACGAAGCCAATGAAGTGTGTTCTATTGGCAATACCCAGGTCGCTCGCCATAGCAGGGAACGGACTGCCCTCGAGGGCACCAGCAAAACAAATATGAGCATCGGGAACCTGCGTCAGCGCTCGCAGTACATTGTCGGCGTTCTTTCTGCGGGTCTTGAGGTCGCCTACGAACAGACCCATTGGCACGTTGCTGGGCAGATTAAAGTGTTCACGTGCAGGTTCACCGGGATGAAATTCATTCAGGTCAACTCCGTTCACAACAACCTGAATTTTGGCGGCATCAACACCGGCGTCAATCAATTCGAGCTTGACTTTCTGGCTGACCGCTGCGATGGTGCGTGCCCTTTTGTACGCGCTTAGCTCCCGTCGGCTGTTTACAAGGGTATACAGGCCCTGGTACACCGCGTTCGCGCCTCGTTCGTGGCGTGGATGAGCGTTAGACTGAAGCCAAGCAGAGTGTACGAAATGGCTGGCGCATATATCCACAGGGTAATCTACCGCGCACCCGTTGCTTATTACACAATCTATGCTCTTAGCATTGTTGCCAAGCCACCTTGTTGCAAGGCTGGAAGAGATCAAACCGCCCACAAGGTTACTGTAGTGGTTTGGGCACGGGATACGAACCCATGTGACTTGCGGATGCCCCTGGAAATCCTGATCAATATAGTCGCTTAGAAGAACGACGTTATGCCCACGATGAATGGCACGCTTGACAATTTCACAGTTCACACGGCCCTGCCCATCATTTTTGCGCAGCCGGTGCTGCACGAATGCTAAATTCATTTGTCACGGCTCCTTGGTAGGTCAGCAATTGTTATTATCGGCGGTCAAGACGTTAACGTTGACCGGCTACGCGACATTGCGCCATGACTTGCGAGCAGCACGATATCGTTTTGTAAAACGATATAACTGGATGCCCGCCCATTTCATTGTCATTATCAAAATTGGTGCGTGTGCAAAACGTACCGATATCGGTTTTTGTTATTCCTCCCAAATAGATTACCCCGAATTAACGATAGGACAAGGCGGCACCTGCAAATGGCTGCCGATGGACTCTGCTTTGTCTAGATACCTATCCGCCATATTGCTCCACGTAAGGCTCGCGACACTTCTACACGCTGCCTCGCTCATGCGTGCGCGTTTCAGCGTGTTAGTAAGCCCCTCCGACATGGTCGCCATATGTCCTGCAAGAGCATCCACGTCGTTCGGATCTTCCTGCACGATACCGCACTCTGCCGTTACAAACTCGCTGTTTCCCACAGTCGCCGCGGTTATGACCGGCAGGCCGGAGGCTAGCGCTTCAAGTACGACCAGAGTACCGGCCTCGTAGCGGCTAGGAAAGACAAGGAAGTCGCTCGCCCGCATTAGTGCGGGAATATCCCGGCGAAATCCCAGGAAGTGCGCACGATCCGCAACCCCAAGGCTTTCAGCCAACGCGGGGAACGGGCTACCTTCCGCCGCGCCAGCAAAGGCCACGTGAATTTGCGGCGCCTTCGTCATAGCCCTGAGTATGGTATCCGGATTTTTAAGCGGTATTTTGAGGCCTCCAACGAACAGTCCAAGCGGCACATCCACGGGAAGCCCGAGGGCGACGCGTTCCTCCGGCCCTGGATGAAATTCGTCCAAATTGACACCGTTCACGATGACCTCTATCTTGTCCGAGGGAACGCCTGCTTCAACTAGTTCGCGCTTTACTTTTTGAGAGACTGCCACAACATTGTGCGCGGCATGATACGCCTGCAATTCTCGCCTGGCGTTGAACCGCGTGTAGAGCCCCTGATAGCGATTGGACAATCCTAGCTGCCTGGAGGGATGGGCCTGTGACTTAATCCAGGCGCTATGAACCATGTGGCACGCGCATACATCTACCGGGTAAGTGGTGGTGGCGCCGTTCGCCATTACAACGTCCATTTCGGGACGATGGTGTGCGAGCCACCGATTTGCCAAAACTGAGGAGATAAAGCCGCCGACCAGATTCGAGTACTGATTGGGGCACGGAATGCGAACCCAGGTTACGCCTGGATGATCACGTAGTTCCGGTTCTATCCATTCGCACAGTAGTGTAACATGGTGCCCGCGCTGAAGTGCCCTTAGTACAATCTCCAGATTAACTCGCCCCTGGCCGTCATTACGCCGGAGACGATGCTGTACGAGTGCGATTTTCAACTGTACTACTCCCTGGCTCGCCCTCTTCGGCGGTGCCTATCGTTGAGTTAGTCGTAATCCGTTGGCCAATGAGGTGGCTAGCCTCCATGGCGCCGAACGTGAACCACAATATCAGCATGGTGGTGTAGTTATCGGAGTTAAGCCAGCCTAAAAACAGAGCCGGGCCAAACACCGCAGCAGCTAACGCCGCAAGCGTGCGGTGATCGTGCCAGGTCCGAAATGCCAGGTACACCGTGCTTCCTATAAGGGTGAGAAACGCCAGAAGGCCCAGGAATCCGAGCGAAAACCCCATGTTGCTAATATCGACTTCGCTGTTTCCCCCAGTGCCTTTGAACTGCCCAACACCGAGGGTCGTTGAACCGGTACCGTCACCAAGTGGGTCAGTGAATGCGGCCTGGAGTCCACCTATCATCGCGTCCGCGTGTATTTTGGCCGTTGATTTTTTCGCGTCCGTAGGGTGCAGCAGTCCTCCCACCTGATGGTTCACAATTCCCTGCTCCGTTTTATTTCCTGCAAGGCTCTGTGCATGGTTGAGACCAAACACGAGGCCGCCAACGAAGAGGCAGCCAGCCAGCGCCAGCCGGGGTGCCCACGAACGATACGTTCTACCTTGAATGGCCCAGACTACTATGGTGCCAAGCAGCGCCTGTACTACGGGCCCGCGGCCGCTAATATAGAAGAGCGCGATACCGTATAGCGGCAGCGGAAGCAGTGCCCATCTATCGCCTTTAAGAAAGAGAATCCAGCTGCTCAATATGGCGAGAACAAGCACCGTGCCATATTCCGTGGATGAACTCATGAACGAGAACTGGTGACTGCGATCGTGAACCATGAATGCCCAGTCTGCCTGTGATGAGAGCCACTGCTGCTCCCATGGGGTATAGCCGTAGAAAAGCTGGTGCAACCCATAGAGTGAGGCCAGAACAGCGATGAAGAGCAGCAGGCGCAGCATATTGCGCAGAAGCCGCTCACTATAGAGAGTGCGCCCAATATAGGACCAAAAGAGCGGTGGAAGATAGAAGAGCAGACCCGTAAGTCCGACCTTCAAACCTCCCTGCTTCGGGTTGACGCACTCCAACAGCATGACCAGAATAAGCAGGATGCGGGCTTTTCCCATCGTCGTATCTGCCCTGAGACGGCGGCTAAATGCCAACTCCATGAAATAGAGAGTGGTAAGCGTAGGCATAACGAGAAGAAGCGGGTCCTGATGCATAATTCCGAATACCGGTATGAGGAACCGGCGGACGCCAGCAAGAAATGCTACGGTAACCAGAGCCGCCAACGGCATTGCCGGCGTATGCCTGACGCTGAACAGGACGGTAAAGATGGAGAGCGCCAGGAATATGCGAAGGGGCAGAGGATGCGATGCCGGATTATAGCGAAGCGAAACTGCGAGGCCGCCCAGCATGAGCAACATAAGGATGAGCCACTGTGCCATACGGCCCGTATTATCGCGCCTGGCGAGGCCCGGCAGGCCGGTTGCGTAGCCCAACTCACGATATTCTGGGTTCTGATTTTCTGCCGCTGCCAAATCTACATCCTCTCCTGGCCAGGCAGCGCCCGTTCGGCACTTCCGTGACTACCCTGTTCATTCAGAGCGTCCGCCGTCTCGCTTAGGCACGTCAGCTCCCGCAAGGTTTCGGTCAACTTGCGTGCAAAAATCGCAGTCGAAAAATCCTGTGCCCTTGTCAACGCACCTTGGGCGAGAGCCTGCCGTAGGTTCTGATCATCTAAAACCTCCAGGATACGCGAGGCCAGCCCATCATGATCTTCAAAATCGACTAGCAGCCCGTTTACACGCTCTGTAATAATATCCGTTGGCCCACCAACGCTGCCTGCAATGACAGGTTTGCCTAGCCCCATCGCTTCAACAATGACAATCCCAATTCGGTCAATCGCACGCGCTTCCGTTACCGCCTGCGTTTCGGCATCGTGG
>JAJYCW010000190.1 GCA_021777995.1 bacterium | reverse complement strand
CTCGTTAGCCGGTTACGGAACCGCCTTGGGGAAGAGGTAACGCTTATCCTTCTATCTGCCCCCGGTGCCGTGGAATACTATCCTAAGATCGGGTTTCAGCCAGCGGGCAACGCATTTATCATTAATCGTGGACGGTAGTGGCAGCCTTGGGCACACCGCTCCATAATTCACCTGGTACCTATTGCGTAATACTACTGCCCGTGTTATAATTGATTAGCCTTTTGATGGTCAGTTCACTCTGAAGTACTGTCTGCCCTTCGACCCCTCCCGAGGGCTGGTTTGATGGCGTGAAATTGACTGGCAAACAGCGTGGGGAATCGTTGTAAAATCCTGTTTGGCGGCGGCGGCCCTCAATTTCGCTGTCGCAGGAGAAACTACGAAGCGAACGGTTGGCAAGTTAATATTTGCTTCGTGCGACAAACCGCGCTATGGGAAACGACGCTCTTCAAGAGATTTTGAAGAGAATAGAGGAACTTGGGCGTGAAAATGCAGCACTGCGCGCAACATCGCAGGCGGCATTACATATCCCAGACGCTAACGTCCCCTATCGTTTGATTTTTGAGGCATCGGTTCTGCCCAGACTTCTTATTGATGCGGAGAGCGGCTCTATTCTCGATGTGAATGATGCAGCGGTCACCTTCTACGGTGTAGACCGCGAGGCATTGTTGCGCACTCCAGTTACCGATATCGACATTGAGGTTGGCCAGTCGATTGTCGGCAATTCCCGATTCACGGTACCCAAACGGCGAACGAACCACGTCCTGCCGAATGGGCAAACCAAAACCATTGAAGTTACTGCGAGCGCAGTGCGGCTTCCGGGCCGCACTGTAGTTCAGTGGGACATTTTGGAAACCAGCCATGAGGCTGTGCCCCGTGGTGCCCAACACCGAAATGATCAGACGTACCGCCAAGTCGTGGAGACGGCCGCGGACCTAATATATAGAACAGATATTAGGGGATATTTTATCCTGGCGAACCCCGCGTTTTTACGTCATTTTGGCTGTTCAGTTGAAGAATTGCGATCCTTTCACTATTCCGACCTCGTTAGAAGCGACTACCAGTACATGGTGCAGACTTTCTACATCAACCAGGCTATGCGCCGTCTGCCTAACACCTACCTCGAGTTCCCCATTCGCGCTCGTGATGGCCGAGAGGCCTGGGTGGGTCAAAATGTACAACTACTGCGCGAGGGCCGACACATATTAGGATTTCAAGGCGTTGCAAGGGATATCACCGAACGCAAGCGCCTTGAACAGCCCCTCGCGGATCATATCGCTTACATGCATCGACGTAACCAAAAGCTCACAAGACGCTTAAGGCGGCTCCGTACGGCAAATAATACGCTGGAAGACCTCGCGTTAACCGATCACCTCACAGGTCTGTTTAATCACCGAGCGTTTCAAGAAGAGCTGGAGCACGCTTTTCAGTATGCAGTGGCTCAAAACCTCCCTCTGTCGCTGCTGCTAATTGACCTTGACGGGTTTAAACAGGTAAACGATACGCGCGGGCATCAGGCCGGGGATAGCATTCTTCAGGCTGTGGGTGCACTCTTAAATGAACGCGTGAGGGGCAGTGACCTGGTAGCACGGTACGGCGGCGAAGAATTCGCTGTCATCCTGCCGGGTACCGATCAGGCAGGCTCGCTGGCTCAAGCGGAACGGTTCAGGCGAATGATTGAGGCGACATTTGAGGAGGACCGCATCACTGCGAGCTTCGGTGCTTCGTCTATTGAGTACGATGTGACCGACAGGCGGATGCTGGTGCGCCAGGCCGACGCTGCACTATACGCGGCGAAAAAATCTGGCAGAAACTGCGTACGACACTACGGGCTGCTCGACCCGCAGGTTAGAAGCGGAATGTTTGCGGTTGTTTCATTACAGCCAGCGGCAGAGGGTCGCGCAGATTATGGCGACGGAAGCTGATCAAGTACGTACCTATGCCGCGGGAATACCCTCGTTTTTGCGAACTCCTCGAGAAACCACGTGTGAAACCAGGGCGTAGGTACCGTCCTCATCCTTCTCCAATTTCACATCCACGGCCTGATCGTCGATAATAAGGTATTTCTTGACAACTTCAACAATTTCTTTCCTCACAAGCTCTAGAACCGACGATGGAATTGCAGAGCGGTCCTCTATAACCACTCCCAACAGTCGTTCCTTTGCACATGCCCTGGGCGTTTGGGCATTTCGCCCTAGAAATCTGTTAAGCCAGGAATTACTCATTGTCGCTGTTCTCCGTTTTTATTTGAACGATCAATTGTAGTGAACTACCTATCTGTCAATCACCGTGTATACAACAATCGTATGGCAGCACGCCGAGGCGAGGTTAGATTAAACAAATGAGCCTCCACAAGTTCACGCATACGCGATGCCTTAGAATATCATAACACAATTACTTGGATGTGAAAAGCTTTTTAAACCTGTCAAACAGGCCATTTCGCTCATCCAGGTCAAGAAACGGAACCTGTTGTCCAAGTAGTCGCTGCGCTACATTCCTATAGGCCTGTCCTGATATACTCTCTTTAAGCAGAGCTACAGGCTCGCCTCGATTGGTAGAGGTTATGATCGAATTGTCGTCGGGAACTACCCCCAGCAACTTTACAGAATTGCCTAAGACTTCCTGCACATCCTCCACCGACAGCATATCTTGACTCTTCACCATCTTGACCCTAATACGGTTTACAATAAGCATCGGGTCCTTCAGTCCTTCCGCTTCCAGCAAACCTATAATGCGGTCCGCATCGCGTACAGATGCCATCTCCGGGTTCGTTACCACGATGGCCTCCGTTGCGCCTGCCGTTGCGTTTTTGAAGCCCTGCTCTATTCCTGCCGGACAGTCGATCAGTATAAACGTGAAACCCTCGGCTTTAAGGTCATCCACCACCTGCTTCATTTGCGTAGAAGTTACTGCGCTCTTATCACGTGTTTGGGCAGCAGGCAGCATCGCCAGATTCTGCATTCGCTTGTCCCGAATGAGCGCCTGTTTCAATCGTGCCCGGCCTTCTACCACGTCGATTACGTCGTAAACTATCCGGTTCTCAAGACCAAGCGCCAGGTCCAGATTGCGCAGGCCGATATCTGCATCCATCAACGCAACCTTTTCGCCATGCGCGGCAAGCGCCATACCTACATTTGCCGTAGTTGTGGTCTTGCCCACTCCGCCTTTACCTGAGGTAATGACAATAACGCGTACGTCATCCGACATAGTTTAAAAGAGCTCCCTCCAATTATTCAAATGCCTGGCTGCCTAAACTGGAAAAACCTGAATGGCGCCATTTTCAATTCGTGCGACCTCAGGACGACGTGCATCCTTCTCGTTGTTCTCTGGGGCACGAGCTATTTGCGACGCAATACGCAGCTGCTGAGGGCGCATACTACCCGCAACAATGCGTGCGTTTTCGTCACCTTGGCACCCAGCGTGCGCTAATCCCCTCAACGTACCGAACACTACGATATCGCCTGCGGCCAAAATTTCGGCACCACTATTAACATCGCCGCCTATTACCACATGACCGCCATGTACGACTCGCTGCCCCGACCGTACCGTGGAGGTAACATACAACGCATTACTGCCAGTAGAGGTCGAAGAGGCAACCTCTGCGTCGACCTTGGAGCCGGGGGGAAGCATATAGTTAGTGATCCCAAGATCCTTTGCCGCAGCTTGTGCGGTACGATCTGTACAAACGAGAGCCACCAACTGTAGCCCAAACTGACTCAAGAGTAGATCCCTTAGCTCTGCAATTTCATCTGCTGAGACGGGCCTGTTCGCGATATCTACTGTAATCAGCGCGCCACGGCCGACGAATGTACTCTTGTGAGTCTCCAGACACCCTTTAACCTGCGAGCGAACGTCTTCCCAGTTACCCTCTGTGGGAACCGTAAGCAGCAGTTCTAACAAGAGACCATTATGCCAGGGTGTTAATTCTACCTGATTCAAATCATTTCCTCCCACGTACCCACGCAGACCTGCTCACCGTGGTTCCGCATCA
>JAJYCW010000080.1 GCA_021777995.1 bacterium | reverse complement strand
AATGATGGCTGCGGAATTTGGTTAATAAACACGTTGACTTCAACGTGCCAACAGGTTTCATTTGGTAATCACGCACACTATTACCACAATCTCCTAGGCTGGGAGTCTAGCAACGAGTTATATTTCTATGATGTCTACAACTCGACGGTGTACCAATTAACTCTACCCAAAGCAGGACCGTTCAGGGCTTAAGTCGCGAGAACAACAAGAACACCGGCAAAGTTGCCCACTGGACAATGATGTCACACTTTTAAGCTTTTGCGCGGTCCCAAAGCTGCACCGGGTACATTTACCGGTTCATGGGTTGATATGCTTTGCAGTTCTCGCTGGTATCCCCGGTTCGCTCCGTGCAAGAAAGCTCTTAACGAATTAATTCTATATACTGTGCAATTAGCCATACTGTGATAAGATATCTACAGATTAGTTACTCATGTTTGGCGCGATATTGCATCCCCATCGTCACGAGGCATCGGCTATGACAACCGCCGCACCACCAGTACCCGTTGCCTATGGGCAACCCAAGGGCGCAGCTAACGCCGGGCTGCCTTGCGACACCTCGAACGATACCCGTGCCTTCCCGTATGCCCGTAATTGGTCGCAGGTGAAATGCCAACCGCCCAGCAAGCCTTAGAAATGCTAGAGCGGTTTTTGGCAAGGGCGACATGAGCAATAAGACGCCCCATGTTGACTATTACTCGCGGTCCAGAGAGATGCGCATGAGATCTGCGACTTTTTTTTGGAGGTCCAACAAGACCTGTGCCTTCTCCAATTCACGGCGCAAGCGACGGACTTCCTGGTCGGCGGCCGCCAGCGGTTTTAATAGAGGTGAATCGTGAACACTCGCTTTGGCACCCGCCACCTTGTCAGAATTCGGCTCCAAAATACCGCGAGCCTTCTGCCGTCGAAATTCTGCCAGGGTTGATGAATGGACATCTTCCTTTAGTAATAGGCTGGCTAATTCACTCGGGGCGGTGCAAGCGTCAGCAAGCTCAATTAGCCGAAGTTTATACGCTTTGCGGTAACGCCGCTGCTTCGGAGGAAACGACTCTGTGCCGGACGCGTCATCTATTGAACGAGGCTCTGAACTAGATTGATCTTCTGACAAAATAACTGTCCTTTTCGCCCTTAATGACGTCGAATGCGTCGTAGTTTATTCTATCACCTTATTAAGACACGGAGGGATTTGCTCTCTGCACAGCCGAATTTATTGACATAACAAACTACGATTTCGTCTCTCTCCTAATCATGCGAGGAGCCGACCATGCCTTGACTGCACACCCGATGGGTATACTGGCAGCATCTCAAGCGGAGGAGCGATACCTGTGCCTGGTCTGTTCGATTCCATCTTCAAAGAGTTCCTGCTGCAAAATCCAAACAGCCTTCTGCGGCTTCTTAACCTGCCCACGGGAGAAAGCGTCAGCCTGGAAAACACTGACCTGAGCGCCTCGTCTCGCAGCGCCGATATTCTCCTGAACGTATCCAACCCGGACTACCTGGTTCATATCGAAATGCAGACGAGTTACGACCATACCATGCCGAAGCGCATGCTGGAGTACCGCATTCTGTGTGGGCTGCGTGGTGAGACAATGCCTGAAATGGTGAGCGTGCTCCTCCTGATGCGCCCACAGGCACATGGCTCGGCGCTGAGCGGGTTATTGGAGTTACACGACATCAAGTTCACGTATCATGTAATACGCCTGTGGGAGATGGATGTGGAGTCGGTTCTCAGTCAGCCGGTGCACATGCTGCCGCTGGCTCCTCTGTGCGCAGTGCCGGATCAGGACCTGCCTTTCCTGATCAATCGCATGCAGGAGAGGCTGAGCCGGGAGTATGTGGCGCCATCAGAATGCAGGGAGATCTGGGCGAAAACGAGATTGCTGCTGGGTTTGAAGATGAGCAAGAAACATGCCGAAGCTCTAATGGGAGGAATTATGCTGGACTTAAAAGACTCTACAACTTACATGGCAACCCTGGAAGAGGGCATTCAGAAGGGCATTCAGCAGGGAAGAGAGGAAGGCAAGCAGGAAGGCGGGCTGGAAGAGGGTCGTCGAGTTCTTTTGCGCCTGGGCCAGAAGCGTTTGGGTGCTGCTTCCAGTGATGTGCTGCAGCGCATCGAGGCAATTGCTGATGTAGAGCTGATCGAGAGCCTGATCGATCGAGTCCTCGATGTAGAAAGCTGGAACGAGCTGCTGGGCTAGCCTTGTGTTAGGATAGAACATCCAACCGGAAATGACGAGTACGGTAACGGATAGCTAGGAGGCCTAACGCAACCACATCTGGCTATGTGATCTAAGCGCGATGCTGATCTGCGGCTGGGACTACGAGAACAGTCTGACGAGCAATACTGGCAGCAGCATAGAGAGCTACTTCTATAGCGCGGATGGCTTAAGTCAGCAGAAGGTGTTTCCGCCTTACACCGAGAACTATGTATGGGGCAGCGAGAGCCTTCGCGCAGAAGTGCCCGACCCGCTAACGCTAGACGCTCGCCACTCGAGCTACCCGAACGGCTACGGCGGCGCTGTTTCGGCAGCCAGGGCACGCGGACCCGCTGCGCTTCGAGGCTGGCGACTATAACCTCTGCCGCTATGTGGGCAACGAACCGGTAGGCGGCGTAGATCCGAGTGGGCTTGACTGCCTGCCACTCTCTACCATCTTGTGGACCAAAATTTGATTTGTTGCTTGCCAATACACTTAACATGGTACGAAACAAATTTAAAAATCAGCGCTTGCAGGCAAGGGTCAGGTTGTATCCCTTTTTTGTGAATCGACTGGGTGCAGCGTTTTGATGGGATCTTATTGAACTTAGCAACAAGTCAGACACATATGGTTGGCTGAATGATTATCGCTCAAATTGCAGTACGCCTGTGAACTGCAGAGAGACAGTTAGTGTGGGAGGGCAGTGCTTTCATCCTTACACCGTTAATTATGTCATGTTTGGAGCTATGCGGTCACTATGTGATTTACCTATCACTACAATGATTAAGCTCATTGCAATTTGGAAGACTAGATATGGCTGGGATGATTTGACAGGTGCAGTGCAATGGGCAACGGTTGGATATTATGGTTGGCCTAAGGTAGGCACACCCAATAGTTCGATAACTGCATATTGCCCAAAGGGATGTAATAAAGTGTCTTCTAGCCCATCATGTCCGTTTGCCATGCCGGCGCACTTTCTCGTTCGATGGGATAACCTTCTCCCTTTCTACATACCATGCGGAAAAGTAACTTAAACCAAACCGCCTGCTGCAACGATCTAGAGCAATCTTTACACATAAAGAATCCTTTTGAAAAGGTTGTCTACAGGTGGGTCTGTTTTGGATTGTTAATCTCCTTGGCACGCATAGTAATGGCAGCGCTATGGCCGATTGTGGGCTTAGGATTTTTCACTTTTCTAGATTTTATTTTTTTATATCTGTGCCACCTTTTTCATGCCTGCGCTATTAGTATATGTGGCTGCTATATCTGTAAAACAGAAATATAGACTGCTCAATTGCGCAGTTCTATCTTTGGTAACGGTAACCGTGGGGCCGTTTTACACTGGCTTCACCGCTCTATGCAGGCAGGTGGGACAATATTTTACGCACGTGCGGGTAAATAGGCAGTGCAGCCTGAAAGTTTTAGATACCTGGGCAGAAGCCGTATTTAATACACCGCAAAAGAAGCTGAAGTTTTTTGACTTTCATCACGTTTCTTCAGGCAGATTACGCTCCTATGGTGATCTAGACCCCTCAATAATTCCACCTACGATTAGAGCTGTACCAACCAGCACCTGCTACCCAGATCTTAGTTTTACCCTATACACCTTAACGAACGGGGCAAAGGTGATCGCCATTCATATTGTGAATACTCCAACCGAGTCTAGTACCGTGTTGATAGCGCAACGGCCATTAGGTGATGATATATCGTTTTTCACAATCTGGCATAGAAGCACTCGATTAGTGCGATGGAACAATCTGACGTACGGTGTCTTTCAGTATGATATGATTAAGTGATCTGAATTCTCATATTTTGAAATGACTGTGCCTACAGGTCGATTTGCGGCATCATATCGTGTATTCCTATTAAATCGGCATTTTTCAACAGATAAAGCGCAAGACTGGTTAGATTCACTGTGCCCTGCACACCTGGGGGCCATGTACTGCCTCTCAAGCACAGGCGCAATGCGCGCGCCGGCCGGTGCCGTTCGATACGATCGTTAAACCTGTCTTACAGACCAACCCTGATAGCCTATTACGTCTACTTGATTTGCCGGGGGCCATGGGCTGACGGTGGAACATACGGATTTAAGCGCGTCATCGCCAAGCGCGGATATTCTCCTCAAGGTTGGCAACCCGAACTACTTCGTCCAGATCGATATGCAGACGACCTATGATCGCACAATTGCGAAACGCCTGTTAGAGTATCGCGTTCTGAGCGGTCTGCTTAGCGAGACCCGGCCAGATCTGTTGCTTCCCGGTATGCAGACGTGAAGCATTGCGCAGCTGCAACCAGGCCGGTTGATGTTAGGTTGCGCTCATTCTTAGCGTTACTCGTGCCGTAGGGCCTGAATGGGATCCAGCCGTGATGCCCTCACCGCAGGGTACATCCCAAAAAATATTCCAACCGTTGCAGAAAACACAAATGCGAAAATGACAATCCAGGGAGGAACATAGATAAACAGACCCTTGTGACCGCTCTGTTTGTCTGCAAGCTGGGGTATGAACGTCGTGATATATCCTAGCGCATACGAGCCCAATGTGCCTGCAATAACGCCGGCTAGGCCGCCCACGCCAGAGAGTGTCGCACTTTCAATGAGGAACTGGCGAAGGATATCTCGTCGCTTCGCTCCTACTGCCTTACGTACGCCAATCTCCCTGGTGCGTTCGGTAACGGATACCAGCATGATGTTCATTATTCCAATACCGCCGACGAGAAGAGCCAGACCGGCAATGGAGCCCAGAACTATGGTAAACACCATAAACACCGACTGAATGCTGCTAAGCAGTGCGGCCATGGTATCGACCTTGATACCGGGCACATCCGAGTACTTCTGCATGAGCGTTTGCCAAACCTGTTCCTGTGCCTGATCTAGCATGGACGTCGAGACCGGCTGAGCATAAATCGCTCCGACACGGTCGCTGCCCAACAGGCGTTTCTGCACGGTCGTGAGCGGCATGTAAACGTTGATGTCGGTGTCACCGCTAAACGAGCGCCCTTTTGAAATGGCTACACCCACCACTTGAAGAATGAGACCGTCCACTTCAACGTGCTGGCCGATGGGGTTGACGTCTGGAAAAAGCGTGGTTTTGACTTTGCTGCCAATGACGCACACCTGCGACCAGCTTGCAGCATCAACTTCCGAAATAAATCGTCCTTCGGCCGCGGGTACGTTGCGCAGGCGGGCATAATCTGGCATCACCCCGATGGGATTCACCAGCATATTGCGTCCATTAGACTGGGCCTCAACAGAATTGCCAAGAGGCATTTCAGGCGAAATTGCCCCTACCAAAGGGCAGTCGCGTTCAATGCGCTTCACATCGCGCATAGTAAAGCCGTCTATCTTACGTCCCTTGGTGTTATCCTTGGGGGGTTCGTAGACAATGATAATGAGGTTTGAACCCATCTTATTGAATTGTTGCTTGATATTGTACGACAGCCCCTGCATGATGGCAACCATGAGGATGACTGCGCTTACCCCAATGATAATGCCCAACATGGTAAGGACAGATCGCAGTTTATTAGCACGCAGCGTATCCAGAGCTATCTTGATGCTGTACATCAGTGACACGGTAGTGTTACCTTCATACCGGCTACGGTCCGCCCTGAATAGAGATGCCCTGCCGTTTTGGTCCGGTATAGGGCGCCGATTTCACGGTCATACCCTCTGTCAAACCAGAGACGATCTCGGCGTAGTTAGAACCGCGAAGCCCCACCGTGACGGGCACAGAGACCGCGGTTTGCGCGGCATTACCTTTTTTGTCGGTTGTAGCGTGAACAACGAGAACAGAGCATTGAGTTCCGGTACCGACCACGCACTCCTCAGGCACTCTAAGGACGCCCTTGTGTTCCGCAACAATGACCGTGCAATTAGCGGTCATACCGGGCCGAAGGCGGGGATCTGCGTGGTCAATTCGTATCTCTACAGGGAATTTGATAACTCCTGCATCACTGGTCGATGTGGTTGATGTGGATGTGGAGGTATAGCTGCTTGCTGCGGGAGCCACCTTGTCGACAACACCCACAAACGTAACGCCGGGAACCGCGTCTACAGAGATATCCGCATGCATTCCCCGTTTTATTTTGTCAATATCCACCTCGTTAACCGGTATCTTGACAAGCATCGTCTGCAAATCCGCAACCTGGTACACCGGGGTACCACTCGAAAACGAGTCAATACCAGAGGTGATTAGGTCGCCCTGTTCAACGTACCGCTTGGTGACCACACCAGTCATGGGGGCATAGAGAGTCGTATCATGCTGCTGAACTATTTCCGCATCCAGCTGATTCTTAATCTGCTGAACGTTGGCGCTAGCGGCGGCAGCATCGTCCTTTCGCATGAGGTTCTGCAGAACACCGCTCTGGGCGCTTGCCAGTTGGGCTGTTGCCAGCTTCAACGCCGCCTCAGCAGCAGTAACATCGTCTCTACGCGTCATCGGCAGCGTATCTGCCTGCGCCTGAACCAGGGCAGCCTTCATCTGGCTCACCTGCGCTTTTGCCGATTCGACTTGACTGGTGAGATTTTCAGCCTGTATTGTGTTGGCCTGCTTGATGGTTGCCAGTTTGTTTGCGGCATCTTGCAACTGGGCAGCCGCCACCTGCTGGGCTGCTCGGGCGGTATCTAACGCCTGGTCCGATACGTATCCCCGGGCGTTCAACATCTCCTGTCGCTTTAGTTCCGCTGCCGTGTTAATGTTGGTCGCCCGCGCCTGGTCGTATGCGGCTTGCGCTGAGATGACAGCGTTGGGGTTGGTGGTGGTTACCAGAAGTTTAAGAGCATCCTGCTGAGCTTTTAGGCTTGCTTCGGCGGAAGCGAGGTTGGCCTGGGCGATTTTGACCGATTGCGCCGTGAGCTGTGGTTGTACGTTCGACTGGGTGAGCGCCTGCCGTAGCCTAGCACGCGCTGAATCCACAGTCTGTTCATCCTGTGCAATGAGCGTAGATGTTTGTAGGCGCTGAAATGCAACGTTTTTTTGAGCAGATGCAAGTTGGGCGCGCGCCTGGTTAAGTTGTGCCCTTAGTGCGGCCACCTGGCTGTTAATCTGCTGTGGGTCGATTGTTGCCAATATCTGCCCGGCGCGCACCACGTCTCCTTCATGGGCGTACAGCCGTTGAATTCGGCCAGCAACTTTAGATTTTACATCCACCTTAGAGAGCGGTTCAATAGTTCCCAGCGCAATAACAGATACGGTTACATCGCCTTTTGATACCGGGAATGTAGGGTCCGTGCTTGCAGGTTTAGCAAGCATATGGCAGCCACATAGCAGGGCGATGGACGCGCAAGTGGCAATGCAGCAAATCGATTTTCTGGCTGCTGTCAACTCATACTCCACAACGATGGGTAAATTAGAAATTGATGCCTGTGTTTTGTTAAGAGATTGCGATGGAAAAAACCACGCAGCTTTCCCCACGCACCGTTGAACACCCAAGCCTGCACAGGTCATTTGCAGTACGAAACAAGCAAACGTGAGGTTTCAAAATAATATGCAGTGCTGGATAAGTATGACACAAGTCATGAGAAGGGGCCCAAGTCAAAGCACTGGACATTTTGTTGTCACTCATCAGCTATCAGTAAAGTATTGCCAAGGGTACAAATGGGATCATCGAACCTGGATGTTCTTGCTTTGTCGTGAAGGCGGCGGTGCCCCGGCAGATTTCATATCATTAGTGGTGAAAAACAGGGAACTAATAAAAGGAACAAGTTTTTTTGCGGCAAGGATCACGTTTAACGTACTTTTGACGTTAATTTAACGGCCGGTCAGTATTTTGTGTGAAGTATTTAACATTCAAGATGTGTAATAGTCCACACTCTGCTCAAATGCTGACATCCAGAGCGTGTGCAAATGTTCGAGGTGAGGACGTGAATAGAGCCAAAATCTGGAATAGTCTGGGCGCAAGTGCAATCACTTTCCTGATGTTGACCGGCGTTGGTGCTGCAAACGCACAATGCCGAATTCATGTGGTTTCCACTGCATTTTGCAACAGCAACGGCGCTGCCTGCAACCCGGCTGCGAACAACCCGCATGTTACTCTGCGCGTGCTGTGGCAGGTGACGGGAACACCACGAGCAGCCTACCAGGTAGTGTTGCGAGTTGCGAACCAACAACTGATCGAGCGCGTTCCGGCTGCGCCTGGATTCTGCAGCGCAAGCATTTCAGCCGATGTACCCATTCCCGGGGCCATACCGTACAGTGTAACTATTGACCCAGGCAAGGTAAGTGGCGCCGCCGGTGGACCGGTTACCAAAACTGGCACCTTTACGTTGAAGTGTCCTGAAACTGGGTTGTCATACTATTCGGCACGGCATTACACAGGCTATGAGAATCTTAAGGGCAGTTGCCTTTCGACCCACGGCATACATGGAATCATGGTCCTTGGTGTTCCTACCACAGGCTCCTTTCAAACTGTTCTAAACGAGTTTGGACCAAGCAACGCACAGCGGGTTACATCCGGGGGCGCCAAACAACAGGTGTGGGTAGTAAACTGCAGTACCCGCCGACCAACCGACGCAATTGTTTCCTGGAATGCGCAGCAGAGGTTTGACATTGAGGTGCGCAGTGCTGCAATAAACCCCACAATACTCTCAGCAATACCATGGAATTCGCTGCAGTCACTCACGTCCGACAAACTGTTTTGGACGCAGCCAGACAGCCTCATTCAGAGTGGATCGCCCCTCATCGCGGCTTTCATTGCCCGTCACTTGCCGGCAGATTACAAAACGGCGATGTCACCTTACACCGCGGCTCTTACGCTCTTCAAGGCAATTGTAAAACGCACCGTTTATGACCAGAATGTACCGGACGAAAGTGCACTCACCACACTCGTTACCAGGCGATCAGATTGCACGGGGTTTAGCACCCTTTTTGCGGCATGTATGCGAAGTCTGGGGGTACCTGCCCGCGCACTTTGTGGTATTTTGGCAGGTCATAACGAGAGGCACTGTCTGGCAGAATTTTATCTGCCGGGCGCCGGCTGGATTCCCGCCGACGGCGCATTTAGCAAGGGCGCAGATCCCACTGGTGCCTATGCGTACTTCTTTGGAAACGATCCACTACTCAATACATTCTGCGAGATTAGCCGGGCAACCAAGTTTAGGGTTCAATTTCATGGCGACGTTTCGTTGCCAGCAAGTTCGTTCTATTGCAGCCGCGCTATTGCAACCACATGCACTGAGCAGGCCTCCCTTATACCCCAGTAAGGTCGGCGGATCTCTACCCGAACCACAGTCGAGCAATTCATCTGCGCGACTGTGGCGTTAATGAATGGGCAGAAAGCGGTGTTACCGTGCGATACTCCCGTAAGGGATTCCACGGCCGTTGGTTCCCAGGTAGACGCGCCCGAAAATCCTGGGGTCTGCGGCAAGTGCTTCTCCGCAGTTTCCATACCGGTGTGCTTTATCCGAAATTCGAACCCAGGTTTTACCTTCGTCGTCTGATCGAAAAACCCCGTCCACGTTGTCTACTGTACCTACGATGAAGATGGCAGGATTTGTAGCCCCCGGTGCATGGTGACCGCAGGCTACTGAAATCGCACCATTCACTGAGGGAATTTGTACAAAAGTTCGTCCGTAATCGGTGGAATGAAAAAGCCCGCCAGCTCGCGATGCCGCCCATAGGTGCCCTGCAGAGGCGAATGAGGCAACTAGTTTGTCGTCATTTGCACCAACAGTCCCCACACTGCTAAATGATTTACCACCATCGCGGCTAATATAAACTGCGCCGGTGCGGCGATCCAGCGCATAGAAGATGGACGAGTTCAAGCGGTCTGCTACCGGCTCGGTACCCGGCGGTAGTCCGTTGCAATAGGACCACGACGCACCGCGGTCAAAGCTTACCATTGGTGCGTTGCCATAGGTACTCCACAGGATCGCGCTTCCATTAGCCGATACCGCAACAGAGCCTCCGCCTCGTGTATCGGCAGGCTGTGAAGGAAAGGGCTTCCAGGTACTGCCGCCATCCATGGAGATTGCACCATTCATTCCCTGTTTACCAGTTCCCACGCGTACAACCATGGAAGGACGCTGCCAGGCAACATCGAGACCAGTGGTGTTGTTGAAAATCGGGTTGCTGCACATGCCGTGAAGAGGTGAACGAGCGAAATCGTTGTGCTTAAAGCCGCCAATATCACCCAAACCGCTAAAGAGGTGAGCACCTTGCGGCGGGCTAAGCAGGCAGATGACCGCCGTCTCTTCTATACCTGTTGCCCACACCGTAAATTTGATCGGTTCCCGCGTGCCGGCCCTTTCAGCTTGCGTGGTGCCCCATATCGTGGCGCCCGTACCATACAGTACCTCGTTGGGATTAAAGGGGTTCATCGCAACACAGCCGGTCCACCAACCGAATGACGGCTCAGGATTACCCCATTTAAGGTACGGGGTAATGGTTGCATCCATCCTGGCGTGTTGTCGCATGGAACTCCAGGTTTTACCGCCGTTGGTCGATCTGTAGATATTGTCACCCGGGTTCCAACGGTCAAGAGTACTTACCACCAGAAGATTGGGATTAGAGGGATCCACCGCGAGGCCGGCGTACCCAAACCGCGAATTACCATTTACTCCAGGCTTTACGGGGCTAATATCTGTCCAATGGCCATTGGCAGTATCGTACTTCCAAACCGCGCCGTCCGTAATCCCATTGGGGCCAACACCATTGGCGAAAGTTACGTACAGAATGCCGCTAGATGTTAGGAAACCATGTTGCGGCAACAGGTTATCCGGCTGGCCGGCGATTCGCTTCCACGATTTACCCCCGTCGGAACTGTGATAGATGCCGCGGCCCACCTGTGACACCCCTGCATAGAGTGAGGTACTTGGCCCATGCCCTCTAGCTTTATGCCCGCCAAATAGCACGAACCCGATACCAGCACCACCAGATTGAGCGCCCTTTACGGGGAACGAGGTCACCCTATTCCAGTGGGCGCCAAAATCCTGGCTGCGCCACAAACCGTTTAGCCGCGAACCAAAGTAAAGAACAGAGTGATCCCAGGGGTCTATATCCAGTCGTTCACCGATTGAGCGCCCGTCGTTGTTACCACCCATTCTGAACGGCATTGGGGTGATTTTCCACGTTCTGCCCTCATTGGTGGAGCGCAGAATGGCACCGTCTGGCATATTGGGGCCGGTGTACATTCCGACTGCCGCATAAACGCGATGAGGATCAACAGGGTCTGGTGCAATCGATTCACCACCCAGGTAGGTCCAGTCTTTCTGACCCACCCAATCCGTAAGTGGCACCCACCGGCTACGCACTGCGCTCCAGCGGTAGAGGCCACCCATGTCCGTTCGACAGTACATAAGGCCAGGTTTGCAGGGGCTGAACTCAATTCCAGGAATGAATCCGCCGGCAATTATGGTCACGTGGCGCCATAAATAATTCTGGTGTGCAGGTTGCGTTACGGGTGCGGCCCACGCGGCCGCCCCAGCGGTGGTGGCGGCAGCCAGAAGGCTACAAAGTCTGTTAAATTTCAACTGGTTCAGCTCCTTCTCTGTTACAGGGCCAATTCCGCCGCTTCTGTTGTAAGCGTCGCTGCCCATTCGGAAGCGGCGCCACTAACAACAGAACCTTTCGATGCAGCGGTTAGCGTCCTCCTGTTTGAAGGGAGCTGGTACGCGGATCGAGAGCATCTCTTAGTGCGTCGCCCAAAAAGTTAAATGCCAATACGGCCGCGGCCAGTAATAGTCCCGGCGCAATCATAAGCAGGGGAAAGACCTGCATCTGTGGCAGAGCTTCATAGATCATGTGCCCCCAGCTAGGGAAGGGAGGTTGTACGCCCAGTCCAAGAAATGAGAGCGTAGCTTCTGCTAGAATAACACCTGCCACGTCCTGTGTAATCTGCACCACCACCGGACCCATAAGGTTTGGGATCAGGTGGCGAACCACAATTGTTCCATCTCTTACGCCGGCCAGCCGCGCTGCATCCACATACTCTCTACCCCTTAACGAGAGAGCCTGCCCGCGAACCAGCCTGGCTAGTGGCGGCCAGCCAACCATTCCAAGGGCGAAGAACAAGGTCCCCAGGTTTACATAGGCAGGCAGCGGCTGTCCAGAAGGCGGTGCAATGACAGCGCGCAACAGAATAGCGAGCAGAATATCCGGAAACGCAAACATGGCGTCCGTAATTCGCATCAAAGCCGTATCGATAAAGCCGCCATAATAACCTGCTACCAGGCCAAGTGGCAACCCAATTATACATTCAATGATGATCGTAACAGCCGCCACACTAAGCGATATGCGCGAGCCGTATATCAGCCTGCTAAGAACGTCCTCACCCAGTGTATCGGTGCCTAGTAGGTGCCGTGAGTCAGGTCTTGAAGGCGTCGATGTATAGTGAGAAGTATCTTCATAATCATACCGGAAAGGCGCGATGATTGGCGCGAATATCGCGCAAAAAATCATGGCAAAGATAAACGTACTACTTAAAATCGCGATGGGATTGCGTACAAGCCGTCGCACTGCCATACGTCCGGGGCTGCTAGAGGCAAATGTAAGTTTCTCGTGCGTCAACTTTGTTGGCTTTCAAGATCCCTTACCCGCGGGTCTACCGCACGGTAGAGCAGATCGGTTAAGAGGTTCACCACCACATATATGGCAGCTACCAGAAGCGCCACGCCCTGGATGACTGGATAGTCGCGGTTGTTGATAGACTGAATGGACTGATAGCCAATACCGGGCACGTGAAAGAGGGTTTCTACTACAAATGAGCCGGTAAGCAGATTACCGAAATTAACACCTAACACCGTCAACACGGGTAAGGATGCATTGCGGATGGCATGTTTCCAGAGAGCACGCGAACGGGATAGTCCCTTCGCAAGTGCCGTACGCAGGTAGTCCTGGCTTAGTACATCCAATAGAGCCGCCCGTTGAAATCGGGCTAGCTGCGCGGCAGTGCGTGCACCGAGTGTAACCGTGGGTAGAATGGTATAAACGGGTGAGTCCCAACCGGCGACAGGAAGGATATGGAACTGTATTGCAAGCACCAGCACGAGGATTGGGCCAAGTACAAACGATGGAATTGATGTGAGTGCTACAACAAAGGCCATTGCCACCCGGTCTATCCACGTGTTTTGGTAGTAAGCAGCAGCGACGCCTAGTGGTAGACCCAGTACAATAGCAAAAATCATGGCCTGTATGGCGAGTTGTACTGTTACGGGGAACTGCCCGGCGATAAGGGAGTTTACCGACTGGCCTCGTTGAATGTACGACTCACCAAGACTGCCATGAAGAAGAATTCCCTTAAGGTAAATCCAAAATTGCACTGGCAGCGGTTCATCCAGATGAAACTGGTGGTTAATCGCCTGGCGTGCTGCGGCATTCGCGTGTTGTCCTAAAAGGATATCTGCGGGGCTGGAGGGTGCAAGCCGAACAGCTGCAAATACCACCAGTAGAATAACAAACATGGTGGGTATTGCCTGACCGCAACGCCGAAGGATTGTTTGCAGCATGGTTACGCGGTGACGTAGGTGGTTGTGTAGGGCAGGTGTCCAAGGGCGCAATCACGGATATCATGAACGCGCGGTTTATCCAGCTCCACGTCTTTCTGAAAGAACAGCGGCTTCCACGGGGCATCATTAATCGCTATCTGTTCCGCTTGTTGGTACAAAGCCATTCGCTTGGCTGGGTCCATCTCACCGTCAGCCTCGTCGCATAACTTATCAAACAGCGGATTACTGTAGCCTGTATTATTCTCTGGATGATCCTCCTGGCCATTCACCTTCCGGCTGGTGTGCAGCAGCGTAGAAAGAAAATCCTGTGGATCCAGATAGTCGGCTTCCCACCGCTCGAGTGCAAGCGGCATTGTTTTGTTATCGAGGTTGTCCAGGAACTGGCTCCACTCCATCGGCTGTAGCTGCACAGTTATACCCAGGTTCTGTTGTAGTTGATGTGCGAGCACCTGGGCGCTGTCTGCCACCCACTGGTAGTCATTTCGAAAGGTTAACGCTAGCACCGGGAAGGGCTTAGAGGAGCCGTACCCTGCGGATGCTAACATGGTGCGCGCCATAGCTGGACTGAATGGAATGGGTACGCACGTGGAGTGATAGTCGCCCATTCCAGGT
This sequence comes from bacterium, assembly GCA_021777995.1. GTDB lineage: Bacteria > Armatimonadota > Chthonomonadetes > Chthonomonadales > Chthonomonadaceae > JAJZFK01. Next base: position 5,062 of record JAJYCW010000080.1, on the reverse strand, counting down.
GGTACAACGCTATTGGCGGGATCCATAAGGTTCTTTAAAGCGATGCGTGTTATGGCAGTGTTGTCGATCGCCATCGCAAAAGCTTTACGCACTCTAATATCGCCAAACGGCGAGTTTGGTGCAGCGCTGTTCATTCCTAGATACCAGGTTGCGGCTCGTGGGTAGAGGTGCAAATCTGGTTTCAATGTTGGGTCGGCATCGACGTGGTCCACATCGGTCGGGGAGATTTTCACGATGTCCAGCGTATTTGCCTGGTATTTTGCAAGGCGTGTAGAAGGATCGGGAAGCACGGGCCGAACAATGTGATCTAGTTTTGGACTGCCACCGTGATAGGCCTTGAATGCCGTGAGAGTTACTTCGTAATTGGGCTGGTAATCTGCGGGAGCCGCAATCTTGAACGGGCCGGCGCCCACGGCAGAACCCGCTTGTAGTTTGCCGCCGTTTTCTTGAATGGCCTCCTGACACACTACATAACCGGTTGGGTATGTCATCTTGTCTAGCCAATAGGATTTCGGCTGGTCAATTTCAATTACGAGCGTAGCCGGATCTTGCACGCGGACGCCTGAAATCCCGGCCGCCTTGCCGTTGCGGCAATCCATTGCACCTACTATGTCGTTCAGGTACGAGAAAACGGTTTGCGAGTTAAGAGTAGGGCTGCAGGCGCGTTCCAAACTGTATTTGAAATCGTCTGCTGTTACAGTTCGCCCGTTATGAAACGTTACGTTTTGGCGGATGTGAAATGTATAGGTCTTACCGTCACTGCTAACATCCCACTTTTCCGCGATACCTGGTACTACCCTGCTCGATGTATCAAGTACGACAAGGCCCTCGAAAATATTCTGCAGCAGGTCGATGGTCGTACCATCTTGCACAAGGGCGGGATCTAGTGTAGTTGGCGGTGAGGATAAGGGATATCGCAAAGTGTTCGCAGCAGGTGCCGCGTGGGCACCTCGGCGTCCGGTGGTACAGCCCGGCAGCAGCGGCGCAAGCGCTGCGGCACCCAGTACAACAAAGTGGCGCCGGGTTAGTCGGCGTTCAGTGAATGGAGAATTTTCTAACCGCGTTTGCATAGAATCTCCTGAACTTCTGGGAATTGGCAAGAAAAACTTTATAAATACGGAACCTTACACGTGTGATAAACGCTACAATGTATGAAATTTCACACATGTGCTAAGGTTACAATGCCAAAGCATCGCGATAGCGTGCAGGTTGGTAAAGTTTACCCCAATGGACAAGTCTCATGAACAATTCTGCTTCGCACGAGCCGGTAGAACACACGTGCGGCACGGCGGTGGTGGGCGAGCGTGGACAGATAGTAATACCGGCAGATCTCCGCAAAGCGCTCAATATACACCCAGGTAGCCGGCTGCTTATCTGGAGCCATCCGTCGAACCGTGGCCTCATGATGTTTCCGGTGGAGTCGGTGCGCGAATTTATGGATGTTATGCTTGCGACGCTTGAACAAGCGGAGCAGCAAAGGAGTGATGACCATGACGAAGAGTAGAGCGTACGTACGTGCGCTCACGGCAGCCGCGGCTGTAAGCAGCCTGAGCCTGGCGGTACCGACGCTGGCTCAATCTGATGCTGCGGGGCCAACGGGTGTGGTGCCACTCATGACAGCTGCCCCACCAACAGGATTGCAGGCGCCTCTACCGAAACCGTCCAACGGCCTGCAAATCCCGGATAAGCCAATTGTGCTGTCGCCAGCGCTCGGCGAGGTACTCGGGCGAACCGCAACCGGGCCGATTGACATACAGCGTGCCGTAGCCATCGCCATTTCCCACAGCCGAGTGCTGGCTCTCGCCGTAGAAAATCTGCAGCGCTTAAGAGGAGTGCGAGTGCAGGCCGATGCTGCCTTTAGCCCTACATTAACGGCAAACTTCGTATACACACGCCTTAACAGGGGGCAGTCCGCTACGTTTGGCAATACTAGTATCACCCTCGTCAATGTTGATCAGCCTGTACTCACGGCCCAGGCGGTTCTTCCAATTGATATATCGGGGATGCTCCGCGCAGCGCGCGATGAAGCTGGGTTTCAGGAAGTCGCGGCGCGAATTGGGGTGAATACGGCGCTGAATCAGACCGTACTATCGGTGAAGCAGGCGTTCTATGCAATGCTTCGAGCCCGCGCGCTTGTAGTGGTGGCAAACGAAACGTTAAACGACGACCTCACCCGGCTAAGCGACGCGCAGAAGAAGCTTAAGGCAGGAACCGTGGCTCCTTTCGACGTGTTGAGCGCCCAAACAGACGTCGCCAATGCGCAACAACAATTGATCACCGCGCGCAGTAATGTGAGCCTTGCCGCTGCAAATCTCAATAGTGTTTTGGGTATTGCTATCGATTCGCCCATCCATATCACCAGCCGCGGTGCAGTAGAGGTACCACCAGGTACCTCTACTGCAGGCGTATCCACAAATACGGTCACTCCGCCTGTGAGTGCAGCGCCGAATTCTGGCAGCAAATCATCGATATATGACCTGTTGGTAAAGGATGCCCGGTTAATGCGACCCGAGGTGCTTGGGGCCGAGGCTGCACTTGCAGCAGCGCACCGGGGTGTTTATGTTGCACGCCGCAGCTACATGCCGTCAATGGCGCTCAACGCGCAGTTTACGTACGAGCCAAATGCTGCTGGGTTTTCGCCGCAGACGACGGCAAACCAGGTGTCGCTGAGCTTTTCACTGCCACTTTGGGATGGTGGCGTGGCACAGGCAGAGGTAGAGCAGGCCAAGGCGAATGTGGATACCGCACAGACAACCTTGCGTCAGACAATCGATCAAATTGACCTAGACGTTCGCAATGCATACCTTACTCTACTTCAGGCGCGTGACAGGGTGACGGTAGCCAATCAGGCTCTCAGTCAGGCGCGCGAGAGCTACCGCCTCGCCATGGTCCGCTACACAAGCGGCGTCTCTACACAGGTTGAGGTAAGCAGCGCACAAGCTGCTCTTACGCAGGCAGAGCAAAACCAGGTGAATGCACTTTACGATTATAATTCGGCCCGCTCTCAACTAGACGGTGCGGTGGGCCGTTATGCATACAATATTCACGGCGTGGGATATACTCACCCGCCAACACCAGCCGTAGTTGGTGCAGAGAGGGGCATGCGCAATGTTCAGAAATAGGGAACTGTATTGGACGATGCTTGTTGTTGCAGTAGGCTTTACAGCCGGGTGCGGCGGCAAGGCACCATCGTCCACCAAATCTGCCACGCCCGTAAACGTTGCAGTGCAGGTGAGTACTACCCCGGCAATATCAGGCTCTATCCAGCAGACTGCCTTTGTTACGGGCGACCTTACGGCGTTAAATGACGTTACCGTTGGGGCCAAGAGCGCGGGGCGTCTCGCGGGCCTCTATAAGCGGGAAGGGGATAGTGTAAATGCTGGTGAAATAGTCGCGCAGATTGATCCGACCGATGCTCAGGCTCAATTACGACAGGCAACTGCCGCGCTTGCGCAGTCGCAGGCAAATGTGGCTGCTGCCCAGGCAAAACTGCAACAGGCCCAGGTTGCTTACCAGAATTCGCTTACCACATTGTCGATAACGCGTACCCAGACCGCTAGCGCGGTTCAGCAGGCGCAGGCGGCAGTTAATTCTGCCCAGCAGCAGTACGCCATCGTGGTGAAAGGTGCTCGCATACAGCAGCGTAAGGAGGCGGCCGCCCAGGTGGCAAGTGCGCGGGCCAACCTAAAGAACGCTCAAGACAACCTCCATCGTTATGAGCAGCTGTACCGTGAAAACGCTGTTTCGGCGCAGGATCTCGATACCAGTCAGACCGCTTTTGATACCGCCAATGCGAACTATAACAGCGCGGTGCAGGCATACGACCTGCTTCAGGTAGGCGCACGTCCGGAGGAGATCCAGCAGGCGAAAGATGCCCTCACGCAGGCCAGGGAAGCTCTTTTACAGCAACAGGCCAACGCGTCGCAGGTGCAGATGCGGCAGGAGGATGTTCGCAATGCTCAACAGGTGATCACCGCAGCCCGCGCTTCGGTTGCACAGGCTCAGGCAGCAGTGATGCAGGCTCAGGCCGCCCGCGACTTCGCGGCTACTCAGCTGCGCGACACGTCCATTGTGAGTCCCATCACCGGGGTAGTGGCGAAAAGGGATGCCCAGGTGGGGCAGCAGCTGGGAGCCGGCGGGCAGATTCTGGAGATCGTGTCGCTCAATAACATATACTTTGATGCCCAGCTTCCCGAGTCTCAGTTTGCACGGGTTAAGGTTGGTATGCCAGTAGCAGTGACAATTGACGCGTTACCGGGGCAGCAGTTTACGGGAACGGTACACAAACTGTTTCCCGTGGCGTCTTCTGGAGCCAGGGCATTCACCATTCGAATTTCCCTGCCGGCCGACACCAAGGGGCTGAGGCCGCAGATGTTTGCCCGAGGCAATATTGTCCTTGCCGAACACCACAATGCCGTGCTCGTGCCACGAGAGGCAGTGATGAATGTCACCGGCAATGATGGAAGCGTTTTCGTCGTCAAAAGCGGTAAGGCGGTGAAGCAGGAAGTGACCTTAGGCTTTTTCAACCCGCAATACTACGAGGTGGTGAAAGGTGTGCAAACGGGTGACAAAGTAGTGACCGTTGGGCAGGGCGAGATACAGAATGGAACGCCGGTGGATGTGATTTCGGGATCGTAGCCCCGCTATAGGTGAAATTCACCTCGCCAACCCGGCCCGGTACTCGTGAGAGAACCGGGCCGGGTGCATTGGTGTCTTAATGAATGACTAGAGATTGATGGCAGCGGCGAGGTCCGACAATACCAGAAGCCACCTTTCAGCGTCGGAAGGCTCCCTGTAGACCGGTTCAAAGCCGAGTTTTTTGTAAAGACCGATGGCAGGTATGCGCATCTCCTGCGTTTCCAGAACAGCACTTGTGCAGGCCGCTTCTCGTGCGGCATACAGGCAGGCCAAGCAGACTACCAGGCCGAGGTTTTTGCGCCTATGCGCTGGATGGCTTGCCACCCAGTGAAGATACCCGCTACCCGGAAACTCATTCGTGATGCGCAATGAAGAAGTCGCAACGGGCACACCTCGGTAATCTACAACGAAGGTTTTCACCACG
>JAJYCW010000079.1 GCA_021777995.1 bacterium | reverse complement strand
ATGCACCGAAGTACATCCCGCTCGACTTGCATTTCTTAGGCACGCCGCAAGCGTTCATCCTGAGCCAGGATCAAACTCTCCATCAATAAATTGATAGATTTCAAAAATACCAACGCATCAATATCATTGGTACTTTATTTACTTGTTTGTTTTGTAAACCTGGTCTCAAACTGTATTCTCATACAGCTTACTTATTCTTTAAGTTGACACGAAGTTAATTGCACCAAAATCTTAGTCTATTCAACTGGATCTCGGCGCGAAATTGACGTTTCTTAATTCGTCTTTCTACGCGACTCTCAAGGATCAGCTAACACATATCGTTCCTACTCTGGGAGCGATCTGCAGCTTCATCAACACGTTCTACAACGTCTCAACGAAGCCCTCATAATGTACTCTGACTCCTTCCAATTGTCAAGATTACTTTAAGAGATTCTTCAAAATATCTCGTGACGGCGCCTATTACTAATTTAACACAGGTATGATACGCCATAAATCTTATGTGTTTTTGGAATGAGGCTCTGGCCTCTATGTCGGCACATAATTTTGGTGCGCCAGGCAAAGACCCGCGTGCATCTAATCGCACCGATGGAATGAGCGCGCCACTTGGAGGAGGTTCAAGATGGAGATAATCACGAAATACCGTGAATGGTTTGAGTATGAGAGGGATTGTAACAACAAAATGTTATCGATGTTAGAGTCGGTACCAGGGGCTAATCGTCAGGATGAGAGGTTTCAACGCGCAGTAACCCTTGCAGACCACCTGGTCGCCTGTAGAGAAAAGTGGCTTGACATTATGCTGGGTGGCGACGGCGGAGAAACCTCATGGCGAAACGAAAACTGTGAGATTAGTACATTACGTCCAAGATATTCTAAGATGGAGACAACCTGGACACAGTACCTCTCTTCGATGGAGGAGACGCACCTTGCCGAGCAGTTCAAATTCTTCGAATTTGATGGCGAACAGTACTCCCTAGCTCGCGAAATTCAGATTGCTCAACTCATGGGGCATGCGTTGTACCACCGTGGGCAGATTGCATTGCTGGTTGATCAGCTTGGTGGCGCGGTGGAGGATACAGATTACGTTGACTGGTGGTGGTACAACATGCGCGCCTCCACCGACACGTAGTGCCGATTTAACGAGCGGTCGATTGCCCAGTTTACCAACTAGCTTCGTCTTGAAGGCACGGCAGATTGTTATAAGCGTACAAGCAGGTGGCGTGCTACACTACTACGTCTTCAATGCAGGAGCGAAACCAGCGGAGTTGAATTTACGTCTCTTGAGGAACCATGGACAATTATACCGACATTCAATGTTCACCGCCTCCGGTGGCGGTACCACCTCAGGCCGCAGAGTCGATTGTTGCCGCAGACATAAGCAAACAATTTGGCAAGGTCACTGCCGTCGATCATCTTAACCTCCTTGTTCGTGAAGGCGAGTTTTTTGGCTTTTTAGGGCCAAATGGCGCAGGTAAATCCACCACCATAAGGATGCTGTGCGGGCTTTTGCGCCCAGATTCGGGTGGTGTTCGGATAGCAGGTTATGAGGCGGCAACTCACCTTACAGAGATAAAACGGGTGATTGGTGTGCTGCCTGACGAACCGAACCTTTACGACCGGTTGACCGGCCGTGAATACGTAACCTTTGCAGGCCAGATGTACGGATTAGGAAAAGAAGAAGCCTCCAGGCGAACAAAGGACCTTTTGGACCTCATGCAGATGACGGAGGATCCTAAAAAACTGATTGTTGACTACTCTCTGGGAACTCGCAAGAAGGTCGCGCTCGCAGCCGCCCTCATTCACCGCCCGCGTGTATTGTTTATGGACGAGCCATTCAATGGTATTGATCCCATTTCGGTGCGGTCACTGCGCGATGTTCTCCTTCAACTTACTGCAAGAGGTGTCACCATCTTCATCTCGTCCCATGTAATGGAAGTAATCGAGAAGCTGTGTACGCGGATTGCAGTCATCAATCGTGGGAAGATAGTAGGTGTGGGAACTGTGGAACAGTTGCGTGCCCAAAGCGAGAGTGGAATCAACTCTAGCCTGGAAGACGTCTTCATCAAATTGGTACAGGGCGAAGTTAAGAGTTCTGAATCGCTGGAGTGGCTGTAAGTTGGAGAATCAGGTACCCGCGGTGAAATTAATGTTGTGGTTAAAGGTGAAGCTGCAGCTTCGTGGCTTTAGCAGAAGCCCTGCCGCCATTATCAGTACTATCATGCTCGTTCTCATCTTTGGCCCGGTTTCGGTAGGAATAGCAGCCGGTGTGTGGATGGCTCTTGCTCACTTAAAGTTCGAATTTGGTGCGGTCCTTCTAGAAGGGGTACTCTCCATTATCTTCGTGATGTGGCAGATCGCGCCGCTTATAGGCTTTGCGCTTAGTGATACTTACGATGTTACTCGTCTCTTTACTTATCCCTTGACGTACCAGCAAATTCTAACCGGCGTTACGCTATCCACGCTGCTTGATGTATCTACGCTATTTCTGATCCCGACGCTTTGTGTTATTTGGTGGAGCGCTTCGCGCTCGGTTTTAGCCGCAGTTGTAGCAGCAGCCGCACTGATTATACTTGTTGTTACAATGCTGCTTCTTAGCCAAACTCTGGTACTCTTCAGCGCGGGCGCGCTTCGAAGCAGGAGGTACCGAGACCTGGCAACCCTGCTCGTCCTACTTATTAGCGCGAGCATCTACATCCTTATGCACACGCTGGGTGACGTTTTAATTACAGGCTTTACTAACTTCAACTGGAATGCGATTGCGCACTCCGGCGTGTGGTCCGTTATAAACCTGCTTCCACCCGGTGCAGCGGTTCAGGCAATTGCAAGCGCGGTGCGAGGCAACCTGTTGATTTCAGCACTCTGGCTTCTGTTGCTATGCGGTTATCTGGCAGTCATTTTGCGCGGAGCTGCCTGGCTCATTGACGAGGTGTACCACGGCGGTGATGTGGGGTTAAAGGCTGTACCCGCAGGTGCGCCCGTGTCAGCAGTAGAGACCACAACACGGGAAAACGCTGTGATGGCAGCGCTGCTGCGCCGCCTGCCGGGGGCAACCGCTGCCATGTTCCAGAAGGACCTTAGGTACTTTTACAGGAACCCATATCACCGGCTGATTCTAGCAAACATGGCCTACCTGGCAGTCGTCATGTTTTTTGCTATTCACTCGTTCCATGGGCAATCCGCATCAGATTTCGCTGGCGGCTTCACGTTATCCATGTCGTTCACCATGCTGCTTACACAAACAACACTGATCAATAATCAGCTGGGAATGGAAGCAATGGTTACCCTGCTCCTAACGCCCGCCAGACGCGTGCATGTCCTTCTGGGTAAGAATCTGGCCATTGCAGTTGTTTTTGCACCCATCGGTATGATACTACTCGCAGCGGTTTGCCTTCTTACAGGAGACAACAACCTGGTACTGCCTATGATGTTGTGGCAATGCCTGGGCCTTGTAACCCTGCTTGCGGTAGGCAACTTCATTAGTATCATCGCTCCCTATACTGTGGTCCTACGTGGTATGCGGGTAAGCGGAGCAGGAAATCGCGGCTTCCTGCAGTTCATCATTGCCTTGCTTTCGCTGCTGCTCTCTACACTCCTGCTTGCGCCAGTGGGCCTTATGCTAATGCTGCCTGTGTTTATGCACCTTGAAAAATGGGTTTTACCTGGCGCCTTTGGCTCTACCATCTACTCCGCTGTGTTCTACGCTCTCTCAATTAAATACGCTGGTAAGCTTTTTCAGGAGCGTGAACAGGGGATACTTCTGAAGATGACAAAGCAGAAGGAATGAAAGCAAATACTTTGCCGAGTTAGAATGGCCGCTCCGCACTATTATGATGCACACGGACGCACTGTAACAGCCTTACTGCAGCCTGCGTCTAAGGTGCAGGAACCAGTGACACCTCACTGGTCCTTGACGACCGAACTGGAGCCCAATAATGGTTAAAGCACCGTATTCGATTGTTTGCGTTGGTATGGCAATAGCAGTACTTTATACTCCCGCACAGGCATAAGGCCCTGCGAGTGTGCCACAACTATCTGTAAGTGGCGTGGCTACCGTTTCAGTTCGGCCAGATAGAGCCACTATTGCGGTTGGTTACGTAAATACCTCAATCGATGCAGCGAAGGCTGCAAACAAAAATGCACTCGTCTCCCAGCAGATAAAGACCGCAGCCATAAGTGCCGGCATTCCTAAAGCAGACATTCAAACTACAAACTACTTGCTCCAGCCCTTTTACACCGACGGCCCCTCGTACCGACAAACCATCACAGGTTTTACCGCCCTCAACACCATCAATCTGGTGGTTCGAAAGATTAGCAGCCTCGCCAGTGTCATCACCGCGGTGCAGGCGGCAGGGGCGAACGATATATCTAACTTGCAGTTCACATACGCACACCAATCGGCCCTTCAGGATAAAGCGCACGTTGCTGCCCTGGCCGATGCCTATCACAAGGCCGCATTAGATGTAGCTGCCTGCGACGACAAGATCGACGGTACGATGCAAGTTTCCGATTTCCAGCAATCGCAACCGTATTATGGTGGGTTCGCTGGAGGAATGGGCGGGTCAATGGGCAATATGATCAACGGTGCGGTAAACCCTGCTATTTCTGGTGGCAAAATATTAATCACTTACACAGTCTCTGTCACTTTTCGCCTAATGCGTCTAAGTGCAAAAAAGCACCGAGAGCCCAGATGCGCGAACGTGGTGCGCCTATGACAACCGCGGAATAAATAAGGCAATGCCCACGCTTCGTTATCACTTACCTGTGCAGTAGCAGCACCAAAAGTGCAAACGGTGCAGTCGCAATCAGGCTGTCCAATCGGTCTAGCACTCCCCCGTGCCCGGGTAGTATGTTGCCAAAATCTTTTATTCCTAGTTCACGTTTGAGGGCAGATTCCCATAGGTCGCCAGCCGGGCCTAGTAGACCTGCTAAAACCCCCAAAAAGACACCTACGCCAGGGCGGTGTACGAGAGCTGCACCCGTTGCTGCACCGATGAGCACCGCTGCCGCCAGGCCGCCAAGGGCACCCTCCACGGTCTTGGCAGGTGACAGTCTTTTGGCAAGTGGGGTTCTACCCAGTGCTCGGCCGGCGAAATAGGCGCCGGTGTCGGCTGCCCAAATGCTAAACACCACAATGAGCAGGTAGCGCAATCCTTCGCCAGCGATGCCCACGTTGCGCAGAAGGATCAGGCTCGTGAATGGTAAGCCGATGTATAGGGCACCGACTGCCCCCCAGCGGCTTCGAAGACCACCTAGCGCCGAGCCGCCAAATGCCGCGCGTATGAGTAGCACAAGACACAGCACAAGCGGTGCTGCCGCCAAAGCGGCGTCCAGAAGCTGCGGGTTCCTCTCAGTCCGTTCGGCAAAGGCAAGTATTGAGGGGTAACAGCTGCCTGCAAGTAAAACGATACTGTTTGCCACAGTGGCCCAACCCGGTAAGTCCACGTGTTTGCGATAGGCAGTGAACCATTCATATGCGCACATAAATGCCAGGATCTGCACTGCTGCTATCCACACAACTCCGCCCGTCACGCACAGAAGCAGGAAAATACTTCCAGCGGCCAAACCGGTTATTATTCTGCTTTTCATGCTGTTAGCTCAAGCTCGCGCGCGGCAATCTCGCTGCCAGCATTCTCAGGCCGGAGTCTGTTGAGCAGAAGCAACGCAGCCAAAACGCCGACACAACATACAACAAATATGTAACGATAACCACCATGGTTGATCAGGAATCCGGTCACTGTAACCGTCAGTGGTTGCGTGATAGAGGCAGCTGCAGTCTGGAAACCCGTGTAGATTCCCATCTCTTCGGCGGGCACCAACATAGTTAGAAGGGGGTACGCAGAAGCGCTGAGCGCTGCATTTCCAAATCCCGCAAAGACCATTGCACCCGCAATTTGCGGGATGGTGGTAACGAACAATCCCGCCACAGAGACCATTAACACTAGCGCCAGGCCAGCCTGCAGCATACAACGCGCTCCCACCTTATCTGTATAACGACCGCAAGGTAGAATTGCAATGGCCGTACTCACCATAAGCACCAGCAGCATGTCCTCTGCCGGTTGTTTTGGTACATGAGCCACTGTCTTCACATACAGAGTGAGAAAAGGCAACACCGCACCTACGCCCAGGCCATAAAAGAAGTAAATAATGAGTGCGAGACGTGCCTGCTTCAGTTTGGTAAGTCCGCGGAGAGCTACTTTTACCTGCTGTGTGGACCTTCTAGCGTACTGCACCTCTTGCTCTAAAGGAGTTTCGTGTACCTTCCAACATGTCACAAGAGTGGCCACCAGCATCACCACCGCCGTTATCTCAATCTTAAACACCGTGCGCACGTTAACTGAAAGAATGGCCACCTGGCCTAACACTCCAATCAACGTCCACAGTCCGGTAACCCTGCCGCGGTGATCCGGAGGAGTGATGTCGGGCATGAGCGCCTGGTACGGGTCGTTTGCAATGTTGAATGTGACGGTGAAGAGAAAAACGGTACTAACCACCGCGGTAAGCCTAACGCCTTCAGGGAGCTGTGCAGCAACGGGAGTAAGAAGTATAAAAAGGGCGGATAGCGGTATAAACAATAACAGGAATGGACGGCGTCTGCCCAGGCGCGATCTACATCTGTCGCTCATTGCTCCCACAATGGGCTGAACTACAACCCCCTCCACCGAGTGCGAACTCGACAACAGACCGATAATCACCGCGTTCCCGGTGAAGCGCTGCATATATAGGTTGAGAATTCCGTTGTTGAGGCCATAAAACATACCATACCCAAAGTTTGCAATGCTGTACCAGAGTGTCTGGTAAAGATTGAATGCAACCTGAGACGGTTTTGCAGTGGCTTCCTGCTGCTCGTTTGGTATCAACTCGTCGCCTCAAACCCCACATTTGCCTCACGGCACCACTCGAGGTCGTCTAGCTCGTCAATATCAAAAGCCAATGAGGCATCAACCCCTATTACGGCGGCAGCACTGCATTTAAACACCCGCGTTACGACCGCAGATATTTCCGGGACGGATAATCTACCTCTAACCAGACGGAAGGCATGTCTCAGGCCGACCTCCCTGGCAGTTCTCCATTGGCTCTTGCGAGATTTAAAAAGGCGAGTAAGCACCTCACGCTGGCGCTGTACTGCCGAAGGATTCACCGCATACACTCCCGTTAATGCAAAGTTACCCTCCACCAGTCTCACAAACGAGGCAGGCGCGCCGGGATACCTTGCAAGAAACTCATGCTGGTGAACCAACGGCACAGCAACATCTACCCCTTCTGGAATGGAGGAGACAAATCCAGAAATGGAGTTGGTATCGACAAATGGTAGATCAGTGGCCATAATCGCGACAGGACGTCGGGCACTGTCATTCGCCGTTAGCCAATCTAGCCCAGCTAGCATATTTTCAGCTCCTCCACCGACGGCTTGCAGCACGATACTCGCCCCCGCTTCCAACGCGCTTTTCTCCACCTCCTGCGGGCCAACGACCACAATGCGATCTACCAGCCCGCTACTTCGCAAAGAAGTGACGGCGCGATGGAGGAGAGTACTCCCGTTCACCACCATGAGCGCTTTCAGGATCGGCTCTTGTCCCTTCTGCGTTATAGTTCCACCCGCTGGAAGTACAGCATCTACCAAGTTTTACTCCATAGTTGCAGATAAAGCAGTCGAAATCGAGAAAGAAAGAGGTACCTGAGGATTTTACCATTCACTACTAATAAAAACATAGCGGTCGGCGATTGCCGACCGCAGTGCTCAATTACGAGGCTCAAGGGGCATTTCCTGCTCATTGAGCGCTTTAAAATTGCAGACCGGAGGATCGGCCTGTTCCCGAAAGCGCTTCTCTGGTGAGGAAAAACCAATCTCAACAGCTCGATTTTAACACACTGCAATTCGGATGTCAAGAACTTTTTTGTGTGGAATAGTGCCAAAGGAGAAAACGGAGGTGCAGTTCCTTAAAGATCGAACACGGACACACACAGAACTCGCGACATCGCAGGTGAATCACCACCAAGCATCGCAAATGCCAACAACTGTACAGACGCCAATACCGGTACGAGATGTGGAAAAGAAATGCACAACCTCTGGTGGGTCTGTTGTTATAGATTCTCAAATGTGGGGCAGATGATGATCCTCACCTGCCCCATCCTGTCGTGTTTACCTGCTTACACTAACTCTCCAAACATCGACACAGTCGATATGAAGCGGTACCGTACCAGACCAGAATACACGCGTCTCTATAGCAGTACCATCTGTGGTAAAGCGCACAGGTACGTATACGTACCTATTCTGCGGCAGCTGCTCGCATTGCAATGTACGTTTTGCGAGTTCGGTGGCCCCGTTGTTGGTGCTTACATCAAGTTTTGCAATTTCGCCGCTACCTGGGCCAGCGCGCTCCAGTCGAAACATGGCGACATAGGTTCCAGGATTTAAGCCAGCGTATGGCCCATAAAGGACATATCCCTCATCTGGTGAGGCACCGGCAGCAAGGGGTACCGTCCCCCAAGCCTCTCCGCCACTCGCTAACGGGTCGGGAACAACTTTGCCGGTGCGATGCCCCATATCCACGGCAATATATCGGTGCGTGAATTGCAGGTTACCAGGTGGCAGGGCCGCTGCCCCTCCAAGGATTGTTTGCGGATCCACGTTTACTACCGGTAACACAACGGAACGATGAACGTTGTCACCAGAAAGATTGAGCTTTATGGTAGTACCTGTTGCCATTCCTGAGGCAACGCCAGTAACCGGAATTCCAGGCTTGAGGGTTACCTGATGCAACGTGGAACGTGTAAGGCGCAGACCGGTTACTGCAAGCTTTACCGTAAGCGGGGAGGTCGTGGTATCCTGCAGAGTGTAGTGCAGGGTCGTAGTCCTACCCGGTAGGGCAGCGATATGTCCCGGCAGGATGACAGTAACCTTCTGCAGAGCAAGGTATTTAGTATAAAGCGCGGCTAATTGATCCGGCCGAACGCCAACATAGTCTGGTCCCAACTTCTTTAGGACACCCTTCAGGATCGAGAGTCGGGTAAACCAGTTGTACCCAAAGAGCTGCAGGAATGCCGGGCGTACGCCATGTACAACTCGCTTGATCTGGGCAGTAAGGTTGTCGATTGCCTGTTGCTGCGTCCATTTCGGACTCCATGACCCTACGGCGTGGAAAACGGGTACGTTTCGCTCTGTCACTGTTGTGAGGTCATTGTAACTCGTGAGGCGTTGACCGTAATCCGGGAATATGCCTTTTAGTTCTGGAATTTCCCGAGCGTAGCTTGCGAAAAGCGCAGGGCTGGTGATATTCATTAACCACGCCTCGTTAAGGTCCATGAATTTGTAGCCCAACGCGGTTTGATGCAGAAAGTCGTTGAACACCTTGGACTTAGCCTGCGGTTCAAATCTCACCCCATAGGAGTCGGGATAGGTGTAACCTATTCCAGAAACCGCGCCAACGAACTCGTCTTCTCGCGTGGCATGTGAATAGTAGTAGTCGGCAATATCGGGTATGAGGAGTGCAGCCGACGGAGATATCGACCAGCCTATGGGGATCGAGCCCCTCAGTGGATTTTGCCAGAACTGCGGAAAGTTTCCAACTGTGAGCACCGGAAGGTTATCGCCATCCGACATTATCCACGTTACGTAGACGCGTTTCTTCAGTGGAGGAGGCGCCACGGTAGGCTGGTGGAACGGCGGCAGCGAAATGCCAGAGTGCACACTAAGATTACTGCAATTTGTGCTGCCAACGAGATACTTGCCAAATTGCGCAAACAGCGTAACTCCCGGCCCCTCACCAATGCCAACGCCTACACCGTCGTATGGGTAACTCATGACGGGTATGTTCGCAGGCATTTTTGCCAGAAGGCGCTCCATGAGGTGCAACTCACGGGTTGGGTTATACGTTGGCTCGGTACCATCTTCAGTACCCGATAACCAGAAGGTGAAAACCCTGTTCTCTACCAGGTAGTCTCGAAGAAAGAGTTGATCGGCATTGGAACAGGCGATTACCCGGTGAGTTAGACGCGGCCAGAGATTGTCGAACTCCCACTCATAGGCATCTGAGGCAGTCTGCCATTTACCGCGTAAATCGTGAAGAATGTTCAGGTGCAGCTTGCCCGCGAGTAATGGTCCCATTGCCAGCCCGTCATCGACGCCGGCCAGTGCGGTTGCCACGTTTACAGAAGCGGGCACAAGCGGATCAAAAACGATGGCGCCCCTGTACGACGACTTGTACTTATCAAGAAGCGCTCGAGGTTGGGTGTATGCCGTCCAGCCTTTTATCCATCCCTTCTGTTTCATCCATTGCAGCCATTGTACATCGGTTGGGTTCTCAATGAGGTAAATTCGGGGTTGTGCGCGGTTAACGAGACCCTCTAAGCAATCCATCGTCAGCTGCCAATCGGACGAATAACCCCTCATATCAATGACATCGAGGTTTTGTGCCGGGGTATTGGATCGAGGAAAAATGTTTGTGTAGCCGCTATGAATGCCCACCGGTACCACATTCGATGGTTTTCCTGACTCTGTTGGTGTGGGCAGCTGAGCTGCAACAAGATTACCCTTAAGGTTGGACAGGCGATAGAGGGATATGTGGTCCGCACGCAATTCGCAGTCACCGCCCCAATTTACGCGTGTCTCTATGGCAGTACCTGGTGCATGGAATGCAACAGGTACGTCTACATATTTGTCCTGCGGCAGTTGAGAAGCCAGTAGCTGCTGACGGTTGATAACCGTCTGCCCGTTATCGGTGGCAACGTCTACATTCCCTACTACAAACGAGTCCGTTGGCCCAACCCGCTTTAACCGGAAGAACGCAACATAATCGCCCACAGGTACAGGAGCGTAGGGGCCATAAACCATGGCAGTATTAGGTTGGCTTCCCTCGCCAGCCTGCCACGCCTTGCCGCCCGAAGCATCAGAGTCGGTAACGGCTTTCCCTGTCTGATGCTGAAGCGGACCGCCCACGGCGGACCACCGTTCAACTACGTGATAGTCGGCGTTCGGCAGATAGGTGGCTACTGCAAGATGGCCGGTAATAGATGTCGGCAGAGAGGGGCTCTGACTACCCTCGGCCCGTACTGCCATACTCAACACGGATATAGCAGCAAATATTGCGAGATTACCCTTCACGGTTCACCTCCTCATTAAGCGCGCCCTGATGACAATTGAGCTACTGTTGCGAAATCTGATTTCAGGTGCTGGTACAACGACCGGTAGACCTCGTAATACCGTGAGTAGGCCGCATGATTGACCGCACACGTCTCCGTCTCCTCAACCACACGAATAGTTTGTGTGCACGCTTCTTCCACGCTCGAGTAGATGCCGGCACCCACCCCTGCAAGTAGTGCTACTCCAAGCGCTGGCCCTTCATCCACATTAATAACACAGTGATTCGTACCCACAACGTCAGAAAGTATCTGGCGCCAGATTTTACTCCTGGCACCACCACCGCTGGCGCGGACCTGACCAACAGGTACGCCGATCTCCTTGAAGATTTCAAATGAGTCTCGTAGACCATATGCTACGCCTTCCAGTACGGCCCTAGCGGCATGGGTGCGGTCCGTCCGTCGAGTGATGCCGAACAATACCCCACGAGCGTCGGGATCAGGATAGGGTGTCCGCTCACCGGTAAGATACGGCAGAAGGATTGTGCCTTCACAGCCCACAGGCGCGTTTGCTGCCTCGGCACAGATTAAGTCATACGGATCGCGATGCAGGAAGGGCGCGATTGCCTTTTCATTCTGGCAGAATGTATCACGATACCACTGCAACGATCCACCTGCAGAGAGCATAACTCCCATTAGGTGCCAGGCGCCCGGTACCGCGTGGCAAAACGTGTGGACTCGCATCTGTGGGTCAACCACCGGGTGTGCACTGAAGGCGAATACCACCCCGCTAGTGCCAATTGTGTTGGATACCACACCGGCTGTCACGATACCATTGCCTACCGCCCCTGCGGCCTGGTCGCCGCCACCTCCAACAACAGGCGTTCCCGGAAGCAGACCCGTCAGGCTCGCGGCATGTTCGGTAATATGACCACTGATTTCTTGAGACTCGTAACAGGTTGGCATCCATGCCTCAGGAATAGCAATGGATTGCAGCATCTCGGCAGACCAGCGACGGTTGCGAACATCAAACAGAGCAGTGCCTGAGGCGTCCGATACCTCAGTAGCATACTCGCCGGTAAGGCAGTAGCGCACGTAATCCTTAGGAAGAAGTACCTTTGCAACCCGCGCATAGGCCTGCGGTTCGTTGTCGCGCAACCAGATGATTTTACCCGCAGTAAAACCGGTAAGCACGGGGTTAGAGATCAACTCCATTACCCGTTGTGCACCAACTGTTTGCGTAATCCACGCACATTGTGCTGACGTTCGCTGATCATTCCACAGCAGTGCTCGCCTAATCGGCTTTCCGGCGCTGTCCAGAAAGACGGAGCCATGCATCTGCCCGCTGAGCCCCACACCTGCAATGTGGCGCGGATCCACGGCACTCTTTTCAATCACCTCTTTAACTGTAGCTGCGGAAGCACTCCACCAATCATCTGGGTCCTGCTCGCTCCATTGCGGTTGGGGGGTATATAGCGCGTACTCCTGCACGGCCCTCGCGAGCACGTTACCAACCTCATCAATTAGGATGGTTTTGGTACCACTTGTTCCAATGTCTATTCCTACAAGGTATCTCTGTTGCGGCATCAAACTGCTCCCAGCGTTCTATGGTATTCGGTAATTGGCCGTTATGAATAACAATTCGATTATATTTCTCGTTTTACCTTCCCAACCTCTATCCGGTACCCGCACCAGCGATTTTGGTAGAAACTGCCATCGGACAATAAAAATCGAGACTGCCGCTAGCTATGTAGGGGCAGTCTCGATTAATTAAACCATTCCAGCGAGTTTTTATTTGTCAAGCAACTTTTGCAACAGCGCAATGTCCACCTTCACACCCGGGCCCATCGAGGACGAAATCGTTGTGTTAAGAAGATATTTACCTTTGCTCGCACTTGGCTTCGCCTTCACGAGCGCACTGACGAGCGCCGTAAGGTTAGCGAGAAGGTTCTCCGCAGGATAACTGACCTTGCCAATTGGAGCGTGAATAATACCAGCCTTGTCAACCCTGTATTCCACGCGAGTCGCATTCTTGATTTCGGTAACTACGGCTGCGGCATTAGGGGACACCGTACCCGCTTTGGGGTTAGGCATCTTGGTGCGCAGGATTTGCCCAACACGTCCTACGATCGGCATCATATCCGGGGTGGCAATGATTGTGTCGCACGCCGCGCCACCCTCTTTCTGTATGCGCTCAATGAGGTCCTCAGCTCCAACCACATCCGCTCCAGCCGCTAAAGCCGCGTCTGCCTGAGCTCCACGCGCAAACACCCACACCACGCTGGACTTACCCGTGCCGAATGGCAGGCTGGTCGTACCTCGAACCATCTGATCACCGTGTCGGGGATCCACACCAAGCTTAACAGCTACATCAACAGTTTCATCAAACTTGGCCGTTGCCAGCTTCTTGACCAGATCTACCGCCGCCTCCGGCTCTAAAATGGAATCACCATCAAAGCTCTTTTCCAGGGCAAGAAACCGCTTGCTATGTCTAGCCCGATGCACCTTCGCCTTACGGCGCGCTGCGGTTGATAGGCCCTGCTTCTCCGAGGCGCCCTCGGACGCCACCTCAATTGCTGTATCAGACATTCTATTCTCCTGTGGTCGATAGCGGTGCAAAGACACCTGCCACAAATTGCCGGAACACCGGGCTAATTAATTGCGCTCGTCTCTTCTTGACGGAGCGTTTTGGGGTATGAGCGATTTACCATCGGAGTTGGACAGCGAAACACGCTTACCCACCTGACTCCAAACCGACGAGATAACCATTAATCCCCACAGGCCAAGCCCGTAGGCTAAACCTGCGCACATTTGAGAAATGGGAGTAGTTTTGCCACCAACCGTTGCTAACACGCTCGTTACAATAAGGCCAACAGAGGATGCTGCAATCGCCACCCAGACAGACTGACCGTAAAAGCGCGCTTTGCGCTGGTCCCGCTGAGCAGCTGCTACATGATAGGCGATTCCTGCATCTAGCTTAGCCACCTTTTCACGCAGCAAAAGCCATGCCAGTCCAAGCGAGCTCAACAGAACAATTGTGTAAACCATTGGTGAAGTGGCCACGATCTCTCCTCCCAGCCAGTCACACGATATCTATGCCCATTGACCTGGCAGTACCAGCTATGATCAACATTGCGGCGTCAATATCGTTCGCGTTAAGGTCAGGCATTTTCGTCTCAGCAATCTGCCTGAGCTGGTCACGCGTAACCTTTCCAACCTTTTCCGAATGCGGTCGACTAGACCCCTTAGATAGACCCGCTGCCTTTTTCAGCAATTCGCCTGCAGGCGGGGTTTTCGTGATAAACGTAAAGGAACGATCTTCAAAGATGGTAATTTCTACTGGGATAACGGTACCAATCTGTGCCGCTGTCTTCTCGTTATATCCCTTGATGAATTCCATCATGTTAATTCCGTAAGGTCCCAATGTAGAACCCACCGGAGGTGCGGGTGTTGCTTTCCCTGCGGGAAGCTGCAGCTTCACAACCGCGGTTATCTTCTTTGCCATCCTACTCCTCGTTTCAGGACATGCACTACCAGCTATTACACTGTACGCATGGTGCGACCGATTAGATTACTTTTTCCACCTGGCCAAAGTCGAGTTCTACAGGCGTATCGCGGCCGAAAATAGAGATAAGCACTTTCAGTTTCTCTTTTTCGGCATTTACGCCCTCAATCTTGCCAGTAAATTCGGTAAATGGACCGGAAACCACGCGCACGACCTCGCCCTTGTCAAACTTGGCGACCGGCGCAGCAGCTTTCCCTTCTACCGTTTCGATGATATCCCGAATTTCATGATCCTGCAGGGGAACGGGTCTGCCGCCAGAAGGAATAAAGCCAGTAACGCCGGTAGTGGACTTCACCAAGAACCAGGTGTTCTCGTCCAAGACCATCTCAATCAAGACGTAGCCGGGATACAGCTTGGTATTAACTTCCGTCTTTTTACCATTGCGTACCTTGAGCTCCGGCTTGGTAGGCACGAGAATCCTGGAGACCTTTTCCCGCAGGTTCATCGTCTCTGCGCGTCTCAGGATATTTACGGCAACCTTATTTTCATGCCCGGAGAAGGTATGAATGGCATACCAGTGTCGTTGCATTTGCTCCCATCGCCTTTCAGGCCCAAACTAAGCTCTGTAGCTCACCCTAAATGCGGGTAATCCAGTTAAAAATGACTTCCAATGCAGAGTTAAGAATCGCCATATAGATGCCCAGAGCCACAATAATCCCTATTACCACAGTGCTTAGGCGCTGAACTTCGTGGGGTGATGGCCAGGTAGTCTTTTCCAGCTCGGTCCATACGCCACGCAGAAAGCTTTCGCTCTTTCGTGCGATATCCTCACCAGAGCCGGGCGCCTGCTTTAGCGTCTTTTCAACCGCCATAATAATATCCCTCGCTGCGCAGCAAAACTGGATGGTGCCGCGCTTACCAGGCAATTTGTGGGGCCTGGCAGCCCTCGAACTGAAAGTCTAAGCAGGGGCAGAGAGGCTCGAACTCCCGACCTGCGGTTTTGGAGACCGCTGCTCTACCAACTGAGCTATACCCCTAGGGTTTGGTGCCACCACGCGCACCCTCTACAAGAACTATTTCGCTTCCCGATGCATAGTGTGCTTGCGGCATGCAGGCCGTGCACAATACTTCTTGAGCTCTAATCGTTCTCGCTGAGTCGTTCTATTCTTGGATGTAGTGTAGTTCCTGGACTTGCACTCGGTACAGGCCATGACCACAACAACCCGTGTTTCTTTACCGGCCATAATGTTTCATCCATTTCATGCCTGATGAATAGTGATAAACAACAGGCGAACTGATGTGTGCGAAGCACCGGTCCGCAACAATGAGACCGGCGCTTCTTGCAAACCCGATTTACTCGAAGACCTTGGTTACAACGCCGGCGCCCACAGTGTGGCCACCTTCGCGAACTGCGAACCTGAGGCCCTCTTCCATGGCGATGGGCTGAATGAGTTCTGCGGTGATGCGCACGTTATCACCAGGCATTACCATTTCAACACCTTCCGGCAGGTGCATCTGGCCGGTTACATCCGTTGTGCGGAAGTAGAACTGCGGCCTGTACCCGTCATGGAATGGCTTATGCCGGCCACCCTCTTCCTTGGTAAGAATGTAGATCTCACCCTGGAACTTGGTGTGAGGCTTGATGCTGCCAGGCTTGGATACAACCTGACCGCGCTCTACGTCGGTGCGGTTAATTCCGCGCAACAGTATTCCCGCGTTGTCGCCACCAAATATGGTATCGCATATCTTGTGGAACTGCTCAAGCGAAGTTGCGGTGGTCTGGCGGGTTGGGCGCAGACCGACGATCTCTACTGGCTCGTTAGTCTTAAGGGTACCGCGCTCTACGCGTCCTGTTACAACTGTACCGCGGCCAGTAATCGTAAATACGTCTTCAATGGGCATCAGGAAGGGCTTGTCCATCTCACGCTCTGGCGTGGGGATGTAGGCATCAACCGCATCCATCAGTTCCCAAATCTTGCTGTTACCCTTGTCATCGCGACCGGTGTTCTCACTGAGAAGCGCCTCGGTGGCAGAGCCGCGAATGACGGGAATGTCGTCGCCCGGGAAGTCGTACTTGCTCAGCAGCTCGCGCACTTCCAGCTCTACGAGATCCAACAGCTCAGGATCGTCCACCATATCACACTTGTTAAGGAACACAACTACATACGGAACACCAACCTGGCGTGCGAGAAGGATGTGCTCACGGGTCTGGGGCATGGGGCCGTCGGCGGCCGATACTACCAGAATTGCGCCATCCATTTGTGCAGCGCCGGTGATCATGTTCTTGATGTAGTCGGCGTGGCCAGGGCAGTCAACGTGAGCGTAGTGGCGCTTGTCCGTCTCATACTCAGCATGGTATACGTTAATTGTGACTCCACGAGCGCGCTCTTCCGGGGCGCTATCGATTTCGTCATACTTAAGGGCCTTGCTGCCGTTGTATTCGGCAAGCACGCGCGTAATCGCGGCTGTCAGCGATGTCTTACCATGGTCGACGTGACCGATGGTTCCAATGTTGACATGAGGCTTAGTTCTCTCAAACTTCTGCTTGCCCATGTAAAAACCTCTCTCCGGTAGTGCCCGATGGTATCCATCGGAACGGCCGCAAGATCCCGCTGCAACATACGCCTTTTACAGCGTTAGCGGATACCCTGCCTGCAAGTATATAATTTAAGGAAACCAGCCCACACTGGGAATCGGACCCAGGACCTCTTCTTTACCAAAGAAGTGCTCTGCCTCTGAGCTATGTGGGCAGGGAAATGGTGGGGAGACGAGGATTCGAACCTCGGAAGCATTCCGCAATTGATTTACAGTCAATCCCCTTTGGCCACTCGGGTATCTCCCCGCGTTAACTGAATTGCCCGTTGCGCAGGCAATTAAATACTCGGTGGCACAGTTGCTCACCGAGTTGCATACTAATATAGCACAGGCACATGAGAGTCGTCAAGGGAAATGCCGCCTGCAGTGACCACGTGGTTTAATGAAAAATGCTACCCATTACCATCGCTTAGAATTGGGCTGGAGCCCCGCTTGGCATATTCGTATCTGAACTTCGGCTAGGAAATCGATACCTAGAATAGGCCGTCTCTACAAAATATCGCGCCGGTCACACCTCCTTACGCACGACAGCAATCTGGCGATTAACTGGTTGCGTTTGGTGAGAATAACGAGGGACTTCTGTGTCTAGCTAATGTTGCTGGCTTCAGGCGTGTTGCGTACGGTATGAAACCCTCCAGAAAGTTGAGCGACATCGCATCGACTGCATACAAATGATTGAACACAATAGCTGGTGCGAAGGCTACTCTTTAACGGCAGGAAGCCGAGGTTATGGGCGATCCATTACAATCCACAGACTGCCAAAGGAGTATGCAACAGCAGACACTTGTGACTGCCAGGTTGTACGGCACACAACCTACAGGCGATATCGTGCGACCGATAGTTTCATAGGTGCTGAATGAATGCCGCTTACCTATGCTGACCAGATGGTTTTATTGACGTGTTAATTCAAGCAGGTTTGTGGGCCATTTCGACAATTTACGTTCCGTTACACGACATGTGGGCAGGTGGAACGACTTCAGGAAACCGTAAACCAGTTGACATACACATCGACAACAGTTTAGTCCTACCTATTGTGCCTTGGTTGGAGCTAAAGGTCAATGTAATCATATTTGGCGAATACTGTTTAACAGATGCCGCCCTCTACCCGCTTAAACCGTGAACTCAGGCATAACTGGTGGCAGGGGAGCGCCGCAATCCGGGCAGTACTGGTACGTCACATTGAAGACTGGCAGACGGCATTCAGGACAGGTTCGCTGGCCTGCGGAGGCGGTGCGACGCGGATAATCTCCTTGCAGCAGACGCTGATACATGGCGGACCGGCTCCAGTCTTCAATCTCCCTTGCACGTACGGCAGGAAATGGCGTGGTCTGGTTTTTGAACAGTTTGAACTTGTAGTATAGGCTAACAAGGTCATCGTCCAGATCTTCGTAAAGGTCCGCCTGACGAGCAAACTCGTGCGGATTAAGGTCGTCCATCATGCGATGCGAGCCTCCCACCATTTTGAGCAGGCTGGAAATACAGCACTCTGGATCCTGGACTACGAGGAGACCTGCGCGATCGGCAGTGAGTTCAGATTTTCGGAACCATGCGGCCAGAGCGATTAAAAGCCCCTGACTAACCGCTGCGCCGGGCACGGTGAGAAACTGGGTTGCCTCACGAAGCAAATCCGCTAATACGCGGGCCATGGTGCTGTAGAGCATATGCTCTGCTTTGATATGCCCCAACTGCCGGCCAATTACCTGTAGGCGCTCCGCATCAGTCATTAAGTCAACGAGCGACGTCGTAAGAACTACGGTGTGGCGCTGCATACCAAACGCAAAGGCCTGCGGGTAAGGATTTTGAGTAAGATAGAGCTCAGGTTCACGCACATCCAGAATTGCACAGGCTTCGCGCAGGTCATTGTAGAGCCGACGGCACTGCCTGGGGGATACACGGAGTGAGTCGGCGGTAAACTGCAGGCGCAACATCCTCTCGGCGCCCACATCAGAGAGCCAGCGAAAAAGTTTATCCAGGCCGGGCGTTTTACGCAGCGTCTCCAGCGCAGCTCGATCACCAGGATGCTCAAAGGCTACGCTGTCCAGCCCCGGAAACCTTACACGTGGCGGCAGTGCGGCAGATGCATTTGTCATAAAGTGGGCCATCCATATTCGCGATTCTCGTTCAGCGGTTCTGTGCCTATACCATCGGCAGAAGCAGCAGCGGGGCCCAAATCCTCCTCCTGTTGTTTAAGCCGCGTACCACAATAAGGACAGTAGCGGTGATTTCCGTCAAGCCTCTGGCTGCAGTTAGGGC